>CAXQQM010000027.1:0-8448 GCA_964226055.1 Robiginitalea sp.
GAAAAAGAAAAAAAAGAAGTGTGCTGCCGAGCTCCTGTATTTGCGGGAGCAGCGTCTGCAGGAAATCTTCCGGACGGGTTGTGCCCCCGAGGGCTGTAAATCCAAGTGCTGCAAGAAGTTTAAGAAAGGGGAACACAAACGGTGTCGCAAATGCCCCTGCAAGGACTTGTTGAAGGTGGCCCGGTCCACTCCCGGATTTCAACAGGTGGCTTAGCCGTTTCCGCTCTCTGGTCAAACAGCCTTTGGGCCAAGAGGGCTTCCTATTCGGGCCCGGCAGCAATCAAGCCACCCCCCGAATCCAGGGATCCGAACATCCAGGAATCCCCGTTGGAATCCGAGCCCATTTGCAAATAGAACGATGCCTGGAGGTAATAATAGTCCCCGTGCAAACAAGAAGGTTCACAGCTTCTCTGATGAGAAGAATACACATCCCTTTTGGCCTGGATATACACCTTGTAAGCTGCCAGGTTTTTCCGGTATAACTCGCGCTCAAAAGCCCGTTGGTCCGTCCAGAAATCCATTTCCTCTTTGCCTCCCTCCAACTTCAATTGCTGTTCATAGGCCGCATCCGATTGGGCCTGCCGAACGAAAAAAGCCGGATTGGGGATTCCCGGGGTGGCTTCCTGCGTTTGATCCGCACCGGACGGGACAAACTCCTGATTCACCACCGGTTGAGCCAGGGCCCCTGAACAGCTGATCAGGGCAGCAAAAATCCAATATGTGGCTTTACAGGACATGAGCGGGTGCTTCTATAAATTGGACGATCCAACCATCCAGAAGTTACCGAAACACCCGCTTTTTTCCTAAGAAATGAGGTAATACGCCCCTTTTCTCGTTCAATTGCGGTAAAATACTACTTCCCGAGCAGCAGGAGTTCCGAGCACCGGACTTCCGTCACGTATTTCCGCTGGCCTTCCTCCGTATCGTAATGCCGGTGTATGAGTTTGCCCTCCACCGCCACTTCTTTACCCTTGTTCAGGTAACTTTCCGCGATATCCGCAATTTTACCCCAGGCCACGACCTGGTGCCATTGGGTGTCCGTCACTTTCTCACCTTGCGCATTTTTGTAGATTTCATTGGTTGCCAATGAGAACCGGGCCATTTTCCCGCCTGCATCCAGCACGGTGACCTCCGGGTCCTGGCCGAGGTTTCCGATTAGTTGTACTTTGTTCCTTAGGGCATTCATAATGTTGCTAGTATTTGTTAAACATCGATTCGGGTGCTCACTACCCGAGAAGACAAACATAATCCCGTATCCGGCCCCCAGTCGGTAATTACGCATTTATACTCGTGTCGATACGTTTCTACAAGTTTGAAAACGGGTATCCGCCCCTCCCCGGCCAAACCGGCCAGGGGCCTGCGTAATCCGTTGGATAATTCTTATATTTCCTGAATACAAAACCGAGAACCGACCCGATATGAAAAACCATTCCCTTCTGCTACTCCTCTGCCTCTTTGTCCTGGTGTCCGGGACGGCCCAGGAAATGGCCACGGAACAACAAACTGCCACCCTCGTCGCCCAAATCGAAAAAGAAGCCGTCGAAAATTCACAATTGGAAACCCTTGCGCACCAGCTGATGGACGTCATCGGACCGCGCCTGGTGGGGACCCCGCAAATGGAGAAGGCCCACGAATGGGCCGTTTCCACTTTTAAAGAATGGGGCATCCCGGCCGAAAACGAACAATGGGGAACCTGGCGGGGCTGGGAGCGGGGTATCTGCCACATCGACCTGCTGGAACCACGGGTGGTGAGCCTCCACGGGAGGCAACTCGCCTGGAGTCCATCAACGCCTGCCAAAGGCATAACGGCCGGCCTTATCACCCTGCCCGAAGTGGCAGATTCCCTGGCGTTTGCCAGCTGGCTACCGGAAGTAAAGGGAAAATGGGTCCTGGTCTCCATGCCGGAACCCACCGGCCGGCCAGATTATAACTGGGAGGAATGGGCCACAGAAGCCTCCTTTGAAAAAATGAAAAGCGAGCGGGAGGCCCAAACGGAGGCCTGGCGGCAAAACCTGAGGAATACGGGCTATTCCTCCCGGTCTATCAACCAGGCCCTGGAAGCCGCAGGTGCTGCGGGTATTGTCCAGTCGCGCTGGTCGGATGCATTCGGGGCCAACAAGATTTTCAGTGCCAACACCGAGGAAATTCCCGTGATTGACCTCTCGCTGGAGGACTACGGCATGCTCCACCGGATGGCCGAGAACGGGGATGGCCCGCGCCTCCGCGTGGTGGCCGAGTCCCGCGAACTGGGACGTGTGCCCACTTTTAATACAGTGGCAACCATCCGGGGAACCGAATTGCCGGACGAGTACATTGTGCTATCGGCTCACTTCGATTCCTGGGACGGGGGTACAGGTGCTACCGACAACGGCACCGGGACGCTGACGATGATGGAGGCGGCCCGGATCCTGAAAAAGGTATACCCGAACCCGAAGCGAACGATCATCGTCGGGCTCTGGGGGAGTGAGGAACAAGGGTTGAACGGCTCCCGGGCGTATGTTGAGGACCACCCGGAAGTGGTCTCCGGCCTGCAGGCGCTCTTTAACCAGGACAACGGCACGGGCCGCGTGGTAAATATTTCCGGGCAGGGATTCCTGCACGCCTACGAATACCTGGGCCGCTGGCTGGAAGCTGTCCCGGACCACGTGACGGAGCATATAGAAACCCAGTTTCCGGGCAACCCGGGACGGGGCGGATCGGATTACGCTTCTTTCGTCGCCATGGGGGCGCCGGCCTTTTCACTGAGTTCCCTGAGCTGGAGCTACTGGAACTACACCTGGCATACCAACCTGGACACCTACGACAAAATCGTATTTGACGACGTGCGCAACAATGCTATCCTGACCGCTGTACTCGCCTATATGGCCAGCGAGGACCCGGAGCGGACCTCCCGGGAAAAGGCGGTCCTTTCGGTGAACCCCCGCACCGGGGAGCAGCGGGAATGGCCCGAACCCCGGTCACCCAACCGGGAAGGGGGGCAGGACTGACCCTTAGGGATGCCGTACCCGCCTCTTGGCTGCCCCGATGAACATCCGCAAACATTGACAACCACACTAAAAACAGACCTTATGAGAAATCCCTTCTGCCTTTTGCTCCTCCTGGCCCTTGCCGTGGGATGCCGGCAGGACCCGCAGCCGGACACCCGGACAGAAGCAACTACCGAAAACCTGGTCATGGCCGATCCAACCGGCCAGGGAATGTCGGACGAGCGCCTGGACCGGATCGATTCCATGCTGCATCGCGCCATCGCCGAGGACCAGATTCCCGGCGCCGTGGCCCTGGTGGCCCGGAATGGCAAAATCGTGTTGCACAAGGCCTATGGCCTGGCGGATGTCCGGGACAGCCTGCCCTTCCGGCCGGACGGGATTTTCCGGATCGCTTCCCAAACCAAGGCCATTACCGCAACGGCGGTGATGATGCTCTGGGAAGAAGGCCGTTTCCGGCTGGATGACCCCATTGCCGATTACATCCCTGAGTTTGCCGATACCGGTGTCCTGGATACATTCCGCGAAGCGGACAGCAGTTTTACAACCACCCCCCTGGAAACCCCGATTACCATCCGGCACCTGCTTACGCACACCTCCGGGATCGGTTACGGGATGATCGACGGGGACCCCCGGTTCCGGAAGGCTTATGCCAAAGCCGGGATTGTCGATGCGTTTACGGCCCGCCCGGTGACCCTTGCCGAAAACATCCCCAAACTCGCCCGCATGCCCCTCCACCACGAGCCCGGGGAGGGCTGGACCTACAGCGAAGGCCTGGACGTGCTCGGGTACTTTGTGGAATTGGTGTCCGGCAAGCCCTTTGACGCCTTCCTCAAGGAACGGATTTTCGACCCCCTGGGCATGGCGGATACCTGGTTCTACCTTCCGGAAGACCGCGCTGAGAGGCTGGTTCCCGTGCAATATTGGGACCCGGACGACAGGGATTGGAGGCCTTTTACCACCGACGTTTTTAATATCGATTACCCGAAGCAGGGCGCCCGCACATATTTTGCAGGCGGCGCCGGCCTATCCAGTACCGCCATTGATTATGCGGCTTTCCTGCAGATGTATTTAAATGGAGGCGAGTACAATGGGCAGCGGCTCCTGAGCCGGACAACCATTGAAACCATGATGGCCAACCAGATCGGCGATCTCTGGTCCGGCGGCCCGAAGGATTACGGCCTGGCCTTTGCCATCGTGAACCCGGACGGCGTGGCGCAGGGGGGCGAAGGCGGATTAGGCACCTTTGACTGGGGCGGCTATTTCAACACCCAGTATTTTGCGGATCCCGGGGAGCAACTGATCGGAATCCTCATGAAGCAAACCCAGGGCGCCGGCAAGGACGAAACCGGATGGAAATTCCGTCAGATGGTCTTCGCCGCCATCGACGACTGAAGGCGCGGCCATTCCTTCCGGGAGACCCGCCAAAGTGGGGGCCCCCGCATCTATTATTGAACAATCATAAATACCTGAGCTTTAACCAACTTGTATCGATGAAAAAACACCTGCTCCTACTCCTGACCTTCAACCTTGTAGCACAAGCATCTTATTCCCAACGCAATCGGCGGCAGGCGCCCCGGGAAATCCTGCCGGATTCCCTGTATTCGGGCCTGGCCTGGAGGAACATCGGGCCCTTCAGGGGCGGTCGGAGCGTGGCGGCATGCGGGGTGGCGGACCTGCCGGGAACCTATTACATGGGGACTACCGGGGGTGGCATCTGGAAAACCGGGGACAACGGCATTACCTGGAAAAATATTTCGGACGGCTTTCTGAAGACCGGGACGGTGGGCGATATCGCCGTGGCGCCTTCCGACCCGAATGTCGTACTCGCAGGGATGGGCGAACACGCGGCCCGCGGTGTGATGACTTCCATGGGGGACGGGGTCTACCTCTCCCGCGATGCCGGTACCACCTGGGAGCACATTGGCCTGGATAAGAGCCGGCACATCTCCGACGTAATCATCCATCCGACGGACCCGGACACCTTTTATGTGGCCGCCCAAGGTGCCCAGTACGGCCCGGGCGGGGACCGGGGGGTATACAGGACAACCGACGGAGGGCAAACCTGGGAGCGCGTGCTTCATGTAAATGACTGGACGGGAGCCGCCTCCCTGAGTATGGACCCGGGGAACCCCCGCATCCTCTATGCAGCCATGTGGCAACACCGCCGGTATCCGTGGACCATGGAGTCCGGGGGAGAAGGTTCGGGCATCTATAAATCCGCCGACGGCGGGACCACCTGGGAAAAACTGGGCAAAGGTTTGCCGGAAACATTCGGGAAGGCAGGGATATCCGCCTCCGGGGCGCGTTCCGGGCTGGTCTATGCGGTCCTGGAGGCCGAAGGCGAACAGGCGGGCGTTTATCGCTCGGATGACGGGGGCGCCAGTTGGCGGCAGGTGAATAAAGACCGTATCAATGTCGCCCGTTCCTGGTACTACATGGAGATCTTCGCCGACCCGCAGGATCCGGAACGCGTCTATGTACTCAATGCCCCGATGACCCGGTCTATCGATGGGGGGAAGACCTTCCAGCCCATCCCCACGCCTCACGGGGACAACCACGACCTGTGGATCCACCCGGAGGACAACCAGGTGATGATCAACGCCAATGACGGGGGGGCAAACATTTCCCTGAACGGGGGAGCCAGTTGGAGCACCCAGGAAAACCAGCCAACTGCACAGTTCTACCGGGTTATCACGGACAACCAGTTCCCCTACCTGGTCTACGGCGGCCAGCAGGACAACTCGGCCATTGCGATTGCCAGCCGCACCTCGGACGGGGGCATCGACTGGAAGGACTGGCATTCGGTGGCGGGTTGCGAAAGCGCCTACCTGGCCTTTGACCCGGACGACCCGGACGTGGTTTATGGAGGGTGTTACCAGGGAATCATCGAAAAGTGGTTCCGGGATCGCCGGACGGCGAAGGAAATCCAGGAATACCCCGAACTCGGCCTGAGCAAGGCCCCGGAAGACCAGAAATACCGGTATAACTGGAATGCGCCCATCCTGAGCGACCCGTTTGACCGGAATACGATATACCACGCCGGGAACGTCGTGTTCCGCTCCCGGGACGGGGGCCTGAGCTGGGAGGTCATCAGCCCGGACCTCACCCGGGACGAAGCGGACAAACAAGGGCCCGGGGGTGGCCCGTTCACCAATGAGGCCGCCGGGGGCGAAAACTACAATACCATCATGTACCTGGCGGCATCCCCCCACGAACAGGGGACGATGTGGGCAGGGAGCGACGACGGGTTGATCCACCTGACCCGCAACGGGGGCGAAAGCTGGGAGAACGTCACCCCGGACGGTATGGGCCAGGGCATTGTCAACAGCATCGAGGTCTCCCCCCACGACCCGGCCACGGCCTACACGACGCTCATGCGGTACAAGTTTATGGACCTGACACCCTATGTCTATAAAACGACAGACTACGGGGCCAGCTGGAACCTGGTCACCGACGGCCTGGACGACCCGAATGGTTTTGTACGCGTTGTCCGGGAAGACCCCAGGCGCCCGGGCCTGCTCTATGCGGGCACGGAAACCGGGCTGTATATTTCTTTAGACGGGGGAGGCTACTGGCAGCCATTCCAACTAAACCTGCCGGTAGTGCCCATCAACGATTTGACATTCCGCAACAACGACCTGGTGGCGGCGACTGCCGGCCGGGCATTCTGGATCCTGGACGACCTGTCCCCGCTCCAGCAGGAATACAATCGCCGGCAGCCCATCTCCCTGGTCAAGCCCCGGGAGACCGTGTTGTTTTCCGGGGGATACCAGGAAAAACCCACGCCCGGGTTGGGCCAAAACCCCAAATCCGGCGTCATCCTGGATTATTACCTGGCACAGGAGGCGGATTCCACCGAAATCGTCCTGGAAATCCTGGAGGATAACCAGGTAATCCGCAGCTACACGAACCAACCCCCGAAAGATTTTAAATCGTGGCCGGGAGGCCCGTCCAAACCGGAAACCCTTCCCGCCAAAGCCGGGCTGAACCGATTTGTCTGGGACTTCCGCCGGGAATCCATCCCGGCAGTGGACGGTGTATTTGTGATGGGGGATTATTCGGGTTCCCGGGTGGCACCCGGGGATTATACCGCCCGGATCCGCCTGGATTCCACGGAGGCTACCCAGCCCATCCGGATTGTGCCCAGGCCGGATATCGAAGCAACCCCCGGAGACTTCCGGGAACAACAGGAGGCCCTGGTACAAATCGAAGAAGCCCTGGGCGACATGCACCGGGCCGTCAACCAATTGCGTTCTGTCCGTTCTCAACTGGTGACTTATGCGGATCTGCTAGCCGGGAATGAACGTGCCGAAGCCCTGCTCACGGCGGGCGATTCCCTGTTACAGCGGATTACCCAATGGGAAGAGGAGCTGATCCAGCCCCGGCAGAAAACCTTCCAGGACGTCATCAATTACAACAACCAGCTCAATGCAGAGCTCATGTACCTGAGGGGTTACATCGGCGGTGCGGAACCGGCCCTCACCCAGGGGGCGAGGGAACGCCTGCGCGACCTCTTGTCCGCCTGGCGTACCCTGGCGAGTGAACGGGACGCCATTGTAAACGAGGGCATGGAAGCCTATAACCGGAATTACCGGGAACTCGGGTTGCCGGCGCTCATTATGGAAGACTGAAAGGCCTTTACAGCCCCGGCAGGTATCTTAGGGGCCATGATGGGGATATGCAGGGAATGCGGGGAAGGATTCCGCGGCCGGTCGGACAAACGGTTTTGTTCGGATGCCTGCCGGAACGCCTATCACAATTCGCGAAACCGGGAAACCAACAGGCTATTCCATTCGGTGAATATCCGGCTTAAGTGCAATTACCGCATCCTGCACGCTTGCCTCCGGGAGCAGGCCTCCGGGATAATTCAAAGGCAGGAACTGCTGGCCCGCGGTTTTGACCCGGGCCTGCTTACGGGTATCACCGGGGATCCCGGGGATCCGAAAAGTTATTTGCTATACGATTTCCGCCTCATATGGCGGGGGGACACCTGTTGGGTGCAAAGGGAAAAATGCGCTCCGGGAACTCCCGGGGGCAGTCCGTTATTTCCAGTTTTGGGAATTCAGTTTCAGGGCAGCCACAACGATATCCTTCCGGCTGATCTGCCCGATGAGCAACCCGTCCTTCATTACGGGTAGGCGGCGGCGGTTGTTCTTATGGAATACCCCGGCCGCATCGAAAATGGACATGTCATGGGGAATCGTCTCCACCTCCTTGGTCATAAACCGTTCAACGCTTTTATCAAGTATCGGCTGGTTGAAATACCGGCTCTCGGAAATCTGCTTCATGCAGTCCGCCTCGGAGACAATGCCCACCAGGAAACCGTTGTCGTCCAGGACAGGGCCCCCGGAAATCCGGTGGCGCGTAAAAGCTTCCATCACTTCAAGAATCGATTGATCGGGTTGGAAAGTAACCAGGTTCCGGGTCATATAATCGGACACCAGGATGGGGGCGTCGTAAT
>CAXQQM010000028.1:0-2370 GCA_964226055.1 Robiginitalea sp.
GCCGGGCTGGCCAAGGAGGCCATCGACAAAAACCGCTACGGGGTATGGGACAACGGCGACCTGGCCGCCACCGTCGCCGGGGGGGTAACGGTGGGGGTGGTCATCGAATTGTTCCGCGGGAAAAACCGGCGCGGCAGGCAAAGTGCCTCCCGGGGCATCCGGCTTGTCGCCGGCAGGTAATACTACTCTTCCGCTATCTGGACCGCCAGGCCATTCACGTCGAAATATTCCGAAACCTGAGAAATCTTCCCCGAATCGTTAATAGTGATCAGGCTGAAAAATTTGACCCCGATATCCTTCCCGGTTTCTGTATGGGTGGCATGCCAGGTGCCGTAAACGCGGATCACATCCGGTATATCGCTCGCTGTGGATGCGGGGAATACTGAACCCGACCAGAAGGCTCCTACTGTGGAGTCCGGCATGACGATGCCCCCATGCCATTGGATATTGTCAAAGTTCTCGTGGTACCCCCGGATGCCCCCCAGGAATTCCGCCTTCCCCACCCATTGGCCTCCGTTGTAGGCCGGGGGGCTGTACTGTAGCGTATCCGCCAGCAACGCGTCTATACCCTCCAGGTCTTCGGCCGCATGGGCGGCAAATAGATTTTCGATGATGCCCACCTGTTTCTGGAAGGCCTCGTAATCCGGTTTGGCTTCCGCCGATTCCGCCATTTCAGGTTCCGCTTGCTGCCCGCATGCTCCTATGGCAATGACCGCCAGAAGCGACAACATCCATTTAATTGTTTTCATAATCGTTGGTTTTAATTGGTTCTCTATCTTCTTAAGATACAAAAACTTAGGACACAAAAAACTGCACCCGGGTTAGGGTGCAGCCTTCATCAACCAAATAACCAACTAACCCCTCCCGTTCTTACGGGAATGGGCACAAACCAATTGAGCGAATGGACATTGCACATGCACTGTCCCGACTGGTTTGCAATCTATATACGTAGCGCGGCACCAAGGGTTCAGTTCGCGAAGACAAAAATTTATAGCCGGTAACTGCCGGGCACAGATGTGAATGGGACTTACTGGTAAGAGGTAAAAAGGATTTGCAGGACTCAGGAACCCACCTGGATCCCGGCAGCAGTCAATACCCGGTAGATGAACTGGATTTCCCGCTCGTCGACCTCCCCGTCCGAATTGGCCGCTTCATTGAGCAGTCGGGCCAGGAGTTGTTTCTGTTCATCCGGCATGGCACGGAGTACGGCAAGGGCCTCTGCGGGCTCCGAATTCCGTGCCTCCAAAACCAGGTCCGTATCGATATCCAGCGTATCGGACAGGCGGTTCATAAAATCAATTTCGCCGTCCTTGATTTCCTCATCCATCTGGATGACTTCGTCAATGGTCTTGATGACGGCCAGTTTTTCCATTAAGTTAAAAGGCATTCCGAGAGTTTTTCATGCAGCGGATCCCGTATTCTGCCGCTGCTTATTTGCAGGCGAAAAGATAGGAAGATATTTGATTGGCGCCGGTGTCCGGGGACTCTCAATACAAATAATTCTGCAATTTGTCTTCCAGGCGGCAGAGGGGATGTATTTTTATGGCACTATGGAAGAAAATTACAATGTCCTGGGAACGAAACTCATCCCTTGCAGCCGGGACCCGCTCACCGGCTTCTTCCGGGATGGCAATTGCCGGACGGGGCCCGGGGATACGGGTACCCACGTGGTTTGTGCGGTAATGACGGAGGAATTTCTGCAGTTTACGCGTTCCCGGGGCAATGACCTGAGCACGCCCATGCCTTATTTTAATTTTCCGGGCCTCCGACCGGGGGATAGCTGGTGCCTGTGCGCCTCCCGCTGGAAAGAAGCGTATCGGGAAGGGAAGGCACCCCAGGTCATCCTGGAGGCTACCCACCAAAAAGCCCTGGAAATCCTGGAATTTGAATGGTTACTGGAGCACAAGTACACCCCGGAGGATACACTGGGTAATCCCTGAATATCAGCTGGTTTCGATCTCCCGGAGGATGCCCTGGATCAGTTCGAGTTCCGCATCGGTGATCCGGCCGTCCGCCCCTGCGGCTTCGCGCAGCAGCACCGACAGGGCGTGCTTTTTGTTCTCGGACATGAGTTTTAGAACGGCCATGGCCTGCGCGGCCTCCACTTTTCGGGCTTTTCGGATCAATTCCATTTTAAACCCGAGCACCTGGGCGAGATGCGCGATAAATGAGGCTTCCTCCTCATATACGAGTTTATCCGCCAGGATTACTTCATCCAGGGCCTTGATGACGGCCAGCTGTTCGACAAGGTTGTATTTCACACGAATCCGATTAGTTACATTGATGCCATCTTGTGTTAAGTCCTCCCCGAACCGGGCAGGTTCAGGATTTGGACTTCACCCCGGGTCCTGTTTTGGACTTGACTCCGGG
>CAXQQM010000029.1:0-15557 GCA_964226055.1 Robiginitalea sp.
ACCTGACCATCGCCGGGGTGCCCGTAGGAAGGGAACTGATCGATACGCTCAATTACGAGCTGAAAAAGCCGCCCATGTCATCGAGGCAGGAAGGGGACGGGTCCATCATCGTCGTGGTGGCCACGGATGCCCCCCTCCTCCCCCATCAGCTTAAACGCATTGCCCAGCGGGTCCCCCTGGGGATCGGCAATGTGGGTGGCCGCGGGTCGAATGGGTCCGGGGATATCTTTATCGCCTTTTCCACGGCGAATGAACAGGCTTTTAACCGGGAGGCAACCGTTCAGGTGGAAACCCTGCCCAACGATCAGATGAACTGGCTTTTTCAAAGTACGGTGGAGGCTGTGGAAGAAGCTATCGTCAATGCGATGGTCGCCGCCGAGGATATGGAGGGCATCAACGGCAACAAGGCCTATGCAATCCCGCACGACCTGCTGGTCGAAACGCTGCGGAAATACAACCGGGTTGGCAGCCCGGATCCCAGGTAGAAAGACGGGATGGCGAATTAAATTGAGTACCTTTCCGGGAAAATCCTCCCGGATATGGCGCTCTTTACATCTTCGCGGGAAAAACGACGCTGGCTTTGGGTCCTGGCTGTAATTGCCGCCATCTACGGTACGCTGTTTATGGGACAGCCCCTGGCCCGGGAATTGCGGGACCAGGATGTACAGGCTGTATTTTTCCTGATCGGGATGCTAATGGCGGCGACGGCCGTCCTGATCCATGGCGGCCGGCCCGAAACCAGCCGGTATGAATTGGTGGTAATCCTCGGTATTCTGGCGGTCTATACCATGTTTGTGTTTCGGCTGGGAGCACCCGAACGCAGCCACCTGATCGAATACAGCGTACTGGCCATTTTTATCCACCGGGCGCTGTCCGAAAGGGCCCGGCACCGCAAACCCGGTCTGGCCCCCGCGCTTTTGGCCGTGATCCTCGCCTCGCTGGTCGGGATACTCGATGAAGGCATCCAGTGGTTTTTGCCCAACCGGGTCTTCGACCCCGAGGATATGTTCTTCAATATCATGGCGGCCGGCATGGCGGTGGGCGCGAGTTCCCTGCTGCTCTGGGTGCGGGGGAAGTACAAAAGAAAACGCAAGGGTGGGTAGCCCGGATGTCTGATTAAATAAAATATTGAAATTGAATTATTTACGCCCCTTTTGGCAGAAATACTTCCGATACGATTGGAGATTCGGCGTTTTCCTGCTGGCAATCGTCTGCATCCCCAGGTTCCTGATGGTTCTGGAAGCCAACCAATCCGGGAACTACGCCCCAATAGGCGCCATCATGTTCCTGTCCGCCTTGGTCCCCTTCCTGTTCTTAAATAAATCAGGCCAGAAACAGATCGGCATTACGGGAACGCCAAAGTACGGGGTATTGTCTATGGCCCTGCTCCTTGGCGTAGTCCTGAGCTTGGTTTTCTTCCTGGCCGGGGACATGCTTTACGGCACCTCCTACCAGAACTGGTTTGCCTATATCGGCAAGTCTTACCAGATCCCCGAAGTCATCTCCTCCCGGGACAAACTCCTGCTCTTTACCATCATGGCGGGGATCGGGATGATTTTCAGCCCCATAGGGGAGGAATTCTTCTTCCGCGGTATTGTCCATGGAAGTTTTGCAGCATCCATGGGTTCACAAAAGGCTTCCCTTGTGGATGGCCTCGCCTTTGCCCTGACCCACCTTGCGCATTTTGGCCTGGTCTATGTCCAGGGTGTTTGGGAATTTTACCCGGTTGCTGCCTGCATCTGGGTTTCGGGCATGTTCCTCGTCAGCCTGCTCTTCTTCCGGATGAAGCGGGCTACTGGGTCCCTGCTGGGGGCCATAATTTGCCACGCGGGTTTTAACCTGGGTATGATTTACTGTATATTTTATTTGTTGTAGCAAGATGAAACCTGACAACCGCAAGAATCACTGGGAAAATATCTACAGGACGAAAGATCCTGAAGAGGTCAGCTGGTACCAACCAACCCCTGAAGCTTCCCTGTCGTTTTTCGAGGCATTTAAAGTGCCGCTCACCGCCCGGATCATCGATGTGGGAGGCGGGGACAGCCTGCTGGCAGACCATTTACTCGAACGGGGTTACTCCGATATAACGGTTCTGGACATTTCCGCTGTGGCCATAAACCGTGCACGCCAGCGATTGGGCCACCTGGCGGAAAGGGTTAAGTGGATCGTGGCCGATGCAGCCGAATTTACCCCTTCCGAGACTTACGACTTCTGGCACGACCGGGCTGCCTTTCACTTCCTGACAGTTCCCGGGGACATTGCCGGCTACCTGGATTCGGTCCGGCAAGGCCTGAACCCGGATGGTATCCTGGTACTTGGGACATTTTCCGTAAATGGCCCTGAAAAATGTAGCGGGATCCGGGTGATGCAATACTCCGAACAATCCATGGCCCGGTTGCTGGAGCCCGACTTCGCGAAAATCCGCTGCGAAACCCTGGATCACCGCACCCCCTCAGGGAGTGTTCAGAATTTTGTTTTTTGTAGTTTTAGGAAGAAGCACCCCTGAATCCCCAATGAGTAACCTTACGCAATTTCAAAACTATTTCCTCTATACCAAAAGCAACTGGTGGTACTGGCTGTTTTCGATTTTTTGCCGGTTATCCCTGGCCTATGCCTTCCTGGTGGCCGGCGGGGTCAAGATTTTCGGGGAGCGTTTTGCCAGCGGACTGTCCGAAATCCATCCCATGGGGGCCTACCTGGAGGCCCTGCACCATACAGGCTACTACTATACCTTTATCGGGGTGGCGCAAATTGTCGCCGCTATCCTGCTGCTGATACCACGCACCGTGGCCCTGGGTGCCCTGCTGTACTTCCCGATCATCCTCAATATCTGGGTGTTGTCCTTTGCCGTCCGGTTCGAGGGGTCCTTTGTCACCTCCCCGCTGATGGTGCTGGCCAACCTGTTTTTACTCGCCTGGCATTACGACAAATTCCAATACCTCCTGCCTTTCTGGAAGCCCCCGGGGATCCCGGTTTTCAACCGGCCCAAAAAGTACTCCAAAAAATTCCCCTGGAAATTTTTCCTGAGCGTATTTGCGATTTCGGCCGGCACGGTCCTCTTTGCCTTGTTCGGACACGAGGTGATGCCCCGGAATTCCCTCAGGGATTGCCAGGGCCAATTTACCGGGAGGGCGAATGAAGCTGCAGGAAATGACTTTTGCGCGTGTATCCACACGGAGGGCGGTTCCCTGGATGCCTGTTTGGAACGCTATGAAGAAGCACTGGAGGATTGATTATCCGAAGAGGGTTATCAAAGGATACCCCATAATAAAACAATCGCGGAAATGGAAGATTCAAAAGTTCAGCTGCTGGAAGTGTCCCCTGTCCTGCCCAGTCAGGATATTGCCCGGGATGTTGCCTGGTACAAAAGGTATGTGGGATTCGAGTTGTTGCATAAAGACGAGATGTATGCGGTTATGCGGCGCGGTGCCATTTGCATCCACCTGCAATGGCATGCCGACACGGAAGACGACCCGCTATTGGGCGGTTCGGTTATCAAGGTTTTTGTGGAAGACATCCAACCGGTATTTGACGAATTCGTTACCCGCGGGACCGTATCAAAAGACAAGTTGCGGCGGGACACCGATTGGGGGACCCATGAATTCGGTTTTTACGACCTGAATAAAAACGCTATTTTCATGGTCCAGGATGTTTAGGCCCTTTAACCCAAACGCGATAGCCCGGGGAAATTAGCCCTGGGATAAACTGGATTAAAGCACACACATGGAACCTGTCCCCATCAATTATATCGAGTTCATGGCGGCCGATCTGGAGCAGGTCAAATCCTTTTACAGCCGGCTGTTCGGCTGGAAATTCACTGATTACGGCCCCACGTACACGGCTTTTTCGGATAGTGGGTTGGAAGGCGGGTTCAGAAAATCGGATGAGGAGGTCACCAACGGAGCCCTGGTGGTGCTCTATCATGCAAAACTCGAGGCCCTGGAATCCCAAATACGCGAAGCCGGGGGGAAGATCTCACAGGCAATTTTCTTGTTTCCCGGGGGGCGGCGGTTCCATTTCTTAGATCCTGCCGGCAATGAATTGGCTGTCTGGTCGGACAAGGGAATCGAAAATGGGGATTGATGCCGCTTGCCATCCAAATAAACACCAAATGAAATACGTTTGCTTCCTGTTTTTGTTGCTGAGCGTATCGGCATGCCGGCATCAAAGCCAGGCGGCTGGTTTACTGAAAGACGCCATACCGGCGGACCTGATGGCCTGCCAAAAAAGGATCGTCGGCGACCTTGCGGGCGCCAACCCCCTCGGCAACGGCGAATTCCTGTCCAGCCGTTGGTCGCCGGAGGAGCGTTCTGCAGCCCGGGCCTACCTGAAAGAATTAATAGGGACCCTGGGGGTCGAAGCCCGGGAACAAACCTACACCTCCCCGAACCTCAACCCGGCCATCGACCTGATCCTGGAACCTTTCCGGGGGACGAATATCTATGGGGTCCTGCCGGCAAGGGGGGCGAGCGACTCGTATATCGTCCTGGGGGCCCATTACGATTCCGGCAAAAGGAATGCCCCCGGCGCCATAGACAATGCCACGGGGATTGCCCTGATTTACGGTGTCGTCCGGAAATTGGCCCGACAGCCCATCCGCGACCGGAATGTGGTACTGGTGTTTTTTGACCAGGAGGAGGAAGAGCTCATCGGCAGCAAGGCATTTGTCCGGCTGATGAAAAAGGAAGCCTGGGACGTGCACAGCGTCCATTGTTTTGATATGGTCGGGTGGGACGCCGACGGGGACCGTGCCATGGAGGTTTTTTCCGCAAGCGATTCGCTTTTGGCCGCCTACCGGAAGGCTTCCGGGGACCTTGGCATCCCCCTGAAAGAGATCCGCATCGACCCGGTGGGTTACGACAACAATGCCACGGATTTCGATGCTTTTGTCCCGGCCGAATACCCCGTTATCGGGGCGGGCGAATGCTATTATCACAAAGATTCGACCCCCTATAAGGACACGCCCGGGGATACCTTTGACACAGTTGATTTCGATTACCTGCTGTCCTGCACCAGGCGGGTGGCAACCATCCTGAAAAAGATGACTACAGAATGACCGCGGAAAAACAGCGTATCCGGAATCTCATCGGGGATCACCCCCGATACGGCCTGGTGCTGGCCATCAGCCTGCTTTTCTTCCTGTACAAAGGCGTAGGCTATGCACTGATTGGAAGTTACATCCCGCTCCTGGTCTTCCTCGGGGTCCTTGCCCTCTGGTACTTCGGGCTGGCGGCCTCGGACCTGGCGGCCCGGCGGGTTGCCCGTCTCTGGGCATTTGTATTAATCCTCTGGGCCGCCGTACGCCTGCTGCTGGCCGGGGTAAACCAATTTATGAAACCTGTCCCGGAAGGCCATGTGGCGGCCCAACTGGGCCTGGGGGGCACGCTGTTGAGCCTGGCGGTGTTGTTTTGCGGGATCTACCTGTGGAAATTCCGGAAATCTGTATTCCAGTGACCATGAGATCCGGCGGAACCTGCCCCCAGACCGAGTATCCCGCACCCTTTCGGGGATTCCCCGTTAGTCAGCCTCCGAAATAAAAAAACCCCGGAATCCGGGGTTTTCGATAATCATTAAAATTCCGAATTCAGTATCCGTCAATTATTTGGCCAGTTACTCCAATTGGAACAGTAGCCTGCCTTATCGGTTTTCTCAACTACCCGATTAACCCCGGAATAACCGGCATTCATTAACGCCCGGGGTGAGAAATGTACTTTGCCGTTGGCCTCGGTACGGGAGACTTTCCCAAAGTGCGCCTGGCTCAACGCGTGTCCCACTTCATGCAAGGCAACCGTCTGGAAGTCTACGCCGCTACCAGTAGCCACCACGTCCTGCCAGTTGAAGGCATCGTTGTAGTACACCTCTTTAATGGCCACATCCCCTTTGCCGTCCTGGTTGATATCCTCTACATAGGTCAGGGTAAAGGTCACCCCAAGGATGAAATCGCCCCCATCTACATCTACCCGATCAAAAAAAGCTTTAGGCAGTACACCGGCGTGCACGATAACCCCCGGGAAGAATCCGGGACTCCCCCCGAAGCCGAAGAAGAAATTCGAAACAAAACCGATATCCGATGGAAAAACGCCTGCATTATAGATGCTGAAACCATCGGCACACGAGACGTTGTCCCAGGTAGCCATAACCGCATCGATAGGGGCCAGCACATTCAGGCCGGAAGCTGTGGTAGCCTGCGTCCCGTCCACAATGTAGGGTATGTCAGTTCCCGGCAGCGCGTTCCGCGGGTCATTTGGAACGAAATCCGAAGCCAGGCGCTTATTGCCGGTATCCTTGAAAAATACGGTCTGCCCGGCACCCTGGGCCGTGAAGTATTCCATTTTTTCAAGCTGAATGCCGTACGGGATAAGTTGTTCGTTGATCAGTGCCACATCCTGGTGCAGGCTGCTGGACGATTTGCCGCTCTGCATCCGTCCTTTCAAATCCACGGGTATTCCACGGAGGCTTTTGATCCCGGGAATCTCCACGGGGGTCATTTCCAACTCAAATGTCGCTGACGTAGCCGCGGGGTACTCCGTCAATTCCTGTTGCTCACATCCTGCAAGCCCTACAAGCAGTAAGCCTGCAAAAAACAATCTTTTTTTCATGTATTTAAAGTATTGCGAGGGGATTCCCCTCAGGTTGATTATTACATCTTTAATTTTAGGCTATTTATTCTTTAAATGCAATAAGGGCTATCGAAACTTATCCCTACTTTTCCAAAACAAAAGGCCAGTGGATGACAACTTTCAGACTGATAAAAACCGGTACCCTGGAATTCGACTGCCTGGAAGCCGGTGACCCGACAGGCGAAGCCGTGATCTTCCTGCACGGTTTTCCCGAAACCCATTTTATGTGGCGGCAATTGATGGCCGAGCTTGCATCCGAAGGCTTCTACTGCATCGCCCCGAACATGCGCGGGTACAGCCCGAATGCCTGCCCGAAAGGTGTTGCCCATTATGGTATCCGCCACCTGCGGCAGGACGTCGTGGATTGGGCCGATGCCCTGGGGATCGACCGGTTCCACCTGGTAGGCCACGATTGGGGGGCTGTTGTTGGCTGGCAGGCGGCCTTCCACTTTGACCAGCGCATCCTGAGCTGGACGGCCCTTTCCGTGCCCCACGGCCGCGCATTTGGCAAGGCGCTTAAAACGGATAAGGCCCAGCGGAAGAAAAGCAGCTATATCCGATGGTTCCTGCTCCCCCGGATCCCCGAATGGATGATCCGGAAGGACGATTTTGCCAAATTCCGCAGGCTTTGGAAACGGAGCGCCCCGGAGGAAGTTGAAAATTACCTCTCGATATTCCGGAGGAAGGACTCCCTTACGGCAGCCCTGAACTATTACCGGGCGAATATCGGAAGGAGAAAAATGGAGCCCACCGGCCCGGTTTCCGTACCCACGTTGTTTATTTGGGGAAACAGGGACCTGGCGATTGGCGACTTTGCAGCCAGGGCCAATGCCGACTGCGTGGAGGGGCCGTATACCTTCCTGGAAATAGACGGGGGCCACTGGCTCTTACAGGGAAATTACACAGAGGTAGCCCGGGCCGTCCGGCACCACCTCCTGAAATACAAAACCAAATGATCCGGGTATACTGATGAAAATGATGCCCCTGCTATTTGCCGCATTAATGATGATCGGGATGGAGAGCCTCATCGCCCAGGAGCCCGAAGCGCCCTTTGCGTATTTCGGGCAGAAAGCCCCGGATACCAACCCGGAATTATTTGCCACGGGCCTGGTTTCCCGGAAAGACCGGCACGAATTCGGTTCGGTCTTTACCGCGGACGGCCGCGAATTTTACTATGGGGTGGATACCGGGGAACAATCGGAAATCCATATGATTCGCTGGGAAGGGGGCGTATGGGGCAAACCGCAGAAACTCTTTGCCGACAGCCCGTTCAGCCATAACGACCCGATGCTTTCCCCGGACGGCAGTCGCCTGTATTATATCTCCGACCGGCCCTCCACTGCATCGCGGCATAAAAAGGATTACGATATCTGGTTTTCACTCCGGGAGGGGGCCGGCTGGTCTCCCCCCATCAATGCCGGCCACCCGGTCAACGGCCCGGCCAACGAATACTACGCTTCCTTTGCCGCCGACGGCTCCCTGTTCTACGCATCCAACCAAGGGGCCGGCACGGAGGCAGCGTTTAACTACGACATCTATCGCTCGCCGTGGGATGACGGCTCCTTCCAAAGGCCTGTCAAACTCCCAGCAGCCATCAATACGCCGCGCTACGAGGCGGACGTATTCGTCTCGCCGGACGAGTCCTACCTGATTTTCTGTGCCGTACGCCGGGAAGGATTCGGACAGGGCGACCTGTATATCAGTTTCCGGGGGCCCGACGGGCTATGGTTGCCTGCCAGGAACCTTGGGGAGGCCATCAACACGCCCGGCCACGAATTATGCCCGTTTGTGACAGCCGATGGCCGCTACTTTTTCTTTACCCGGGACGGGGACATTTATTGGGCAGACACGCGGGTATTCAAAGGCTTGCCCAAAGACTGAAACCTCACCGGACTATAAACCCGAGTACGGGAGCGGCTTGAGGAACACTCGGGTGATATCGTCCATCGCATGGGCATATTCCTCCAGTTTCGATATCCGCTGCCACTCCGGATGCGGGCCAAACCGGGCCCATGCGGCTGCATGGTGCTCCCGGTCGCGGAACGCGAGCATGTAGGTCAGGCAGGGCATCTGTTCCCCTGCGATATTTGCCCCGAAGAAGACCATCGGCAACCCGACATCTTCAAAGATCTCAAATTCGCTGTCGTTGAACATTTTGACTTTCCGCCTGAGGGCATCTTCATTGTAACTCTCGTAAATCCGCAATTCGAATAAACCCGCCCCGGCCTCCGGCGAAGCCAGCTGCGGAAACCCGGGAGTGGATTGGATCAGGTTGGAGGTGATACGCTTGTAGGGCATGGTTTGCGGATCTGCCGTCAGGTAGGCGTCGGCATCCTCCAGGTAAGCTGAATCTTCCAGAAGGGCTTCTTTCGAATCCTGGAAGGCCTGGATATCGTCAAAGGCAATGAGCAGGTAGATTTTTTTCGGCAGGGCGTCCCCGGCTTCCTCAAAGGCCCCCACATGGCGCACCCCCTGCCGGCCCAGGGCAGGTATTAGCGCGTGCTCCAGGTAATTGTGCAACACCTCGGCGGGTCGGAGGAACTCCAATTCGTAGGTGCGAAGTTCGTAAACTTCCTCCTGGGCGGCCAGGCTCAGGCAGGCAGAAAAAAGAAACAGGGTCGATAAAATGAAGATCCGTCTCATGGTCATGGTTAATTTTGGTTCATTTATTTGTAAGGGCTGCGGCCAGGCATCACCAGGTCGCTACAGGGCGCTTGCCCGTAATCCAGCAGAAAGATACTACAATCCGCGCCGCAACCGGCCCGCCGAGCCTCAATTTGCAGCTAAGCCTCCCCGGCTATCCGGCAAATTTGCAACCTGTGCCCCCTGTGAATTATCCACAGGATTGACCTGAAATTTGGCGCTAAACGTGCCATTCATCGAATAATTATGCATTTCATGTACGAACCGATTAGATTTGATCGTTGTATTTTCCTACATAATAAGTAGTCTTTATGAAACGAGGTGTACATATTTTCGCAATACTTGCCGGCCTGTGCCTGATGTTCTTTTCATCCTGCAGCAAACCCGACAACGGGGAACTGGATCGCGGGACGTTTATCCGTTTCTCCATCGACGAAACCGAATACTATTTTGAGAACCTCACTACCAGCCAATACGCCGATAAGAGCAATTCCAATGGCACGGCGCGGATCTACCCGGAGCAGCCAAATGCAGCCCGCATCGCCCCGGAAAACACGCCCATTACGCTTTACCTGCCAATGGATGTCAGTAAAGGCGCACATGAAGTCATGCAGGACGGTAAACCCACTGCCTACAAGGTAGCCTTTGCCGCCTCACTCTCCGGGAGCAGCCTGGACTTTGCACACGAAGGCCGTATCATTATCTTCAACGTCACCGAACACTATGTGGAAGGTACGTTTATCGCCCATGTCACTTCCTCGACCAGCAAGGAGGAAGTCACCCTGGCTGACGGCCGTTTCCGGGCCTACCTGAATTGATCGGGAGGCTGTATTCCGGCCATCCCCGAGGCCGCCAGGCAGGCAAAACCGGGACGTGGTACAACCTGCATCCCCGGATATTCCCGCTTTTAAAGCCGTAATTTCTTCATTTTCTTTTACGAGTCAAAACCCAGGCCTCCCAGGGCCTGGCAAAACCCTATTACAATGGACCTCCATATCCCGGCCCGAAGGGCATGGTTTTACATCCTTTTACCCACCCTGTCGGCTGCGGCCGTCTTCCTGTCGCGCTGCACGGGCAGCGCTGCCCCGGAAGCCTCCCTGACAGCAACCCTCGGCAACGACACACTCGTCATTGAACAAATACGCATGCACCCGGGACTGGTGGAGGCTGAAGTCCTGATTCGAAGCCCCCGCACAGAATACCTGAGACAGACCCTGAAACTCGACGAAGAAGGGGACATCCTCGAATTCCGTTCGGAGGCCTATCCGGCAGATCAGTTGGAAGGCGACCCCGAGCGGATTGAGACCCTTACCCGGGAGGGGGACAGCCTGATACGCGTGGTCCGTACGGATTCGTCGGAGAACCGACAGGCATTTGCCTACCAGGAAGGCACGCTCCCCTGGATCGATATGGTCCACTGGCCCTATGAACTCGCGGTTCGGCAAATGTCCCGTGACGGTTTGGAGGAGGTCCGCCAGCCGATGTTTACAGGGAGGGGAACGGCCGAATTCGTGATCCGGAGTGAAGGGGCAGACTCCGTTTCCGTGAAACATCCTTACCGGGGTACCATGTACGCCCGTACGGATCAATCGGGGGCCCTGGAACTGTTCGACGCGACGGCCACCACCCGGAAACTGGTTGTTAAACGCGGGGAACCTGTAGACCTTGATGGCCTGGCCAACCGTTTTGCCTATTCCCCTATCGGGTCCCTTTCCGGGGAAGGACGTACCGAATCGACCGTGCAGGGGGCAACTATCGAAATCACCTTCGGCCAGCCGGCCCGTAGGGGACGCCTGCTGTTTGGCGGGATCGTCCCGTGGAATGAGCGCTGGCGCACCGGGGCCAACCGGGCCACCCACTTCCGTACAGACAGGGACCTGGTCCTGGGCGGGATGGAAATTCCCGCAGGAGAATACACGTTGTTTACCATTCCGGCCCCGGACGGGGGCACTTTGATCGTCAACCGGGAAACCGGGCAAAACGGCAACAGCTACGACCCCCAGCAGGACCTCGGACGGGTGCCCATGGAAATTGACGAGTTGGAATCAGGCGTGGAAAACTTTACCATCGAGGCCGTTGAAACCGCCGAATCCGGGGAATTACGGCTGATGTGGGGGGAAACCGTATTTGTCGTGCCCTTTCAGGTAACAGGCTCCTAACCTGATGATTATCATATTTTTCCGGGGATAGTACTTGTAAATTGATGGTCAAAAGTCCATCGCCATGCAAGTCAAAAAAAATCCCAACGCCGATTTAAACCGCAACAGCGGCCTGTATTTTGTAATCGGCCTGACCCTGGTGCTCTTTGTAACCTGGCGGGCCCTTGAATACAAAACGTATGAGCAACCCCATGAGGAATTGATCCACATGGTAGATGTCCCCACACTGGAGGAGAACGTTCCGAAGACGGAGCAAATTCGAACCGCCCCGCCCCCACCACCGCCGGCTGCCCCCGAAGTCATTGAGGTGGTAGAAGACACGGAGGAAATCGAGGAAACCCTTATTGAAAGTACTGAGATGACCCAGGAAACCGTCGTGGCCGACGTGGACCTGGAAGCTTCGGATATCGAAGTCGTCGAAGAGGAGGAGGAAATTTCCGTGCCTTTTGCAGTAATTGAAGAAGTCCCCGTATTTCCGGGTTGCGAAGGGGTCTCCAGGGAGGAACAACGCGCTTGTTTCCAGCAAAAGATACAGGAACATATTGCCAGGAACTTCCAGTATCCTGAAACCGCCACCGAACTGGGTATTCAGGGCAAGGTCTACGTGTTGTTCTATATCGGCACGGACGGTCTTGTTGCCGGGATCGAAACCCGCGGACCGGATAAAATGCTGGAGGCCGAAGCCCGGCGGATCATCGCGTCCCTCCCCCAAATGAAGCCCGGCAGGCAACGAAACAAAAATGTCCGTGTCCCGTACAGCATCCCCATAAATTTCAAGCTGCTGTAGCCAATTGCGCACCCGGCACCGTAATTTTAACGATGGACACCGAATTCCCGGTTGTCGAACCCAGTAAATTCCCTGGCACGTGTGGCTGACCTTTCTGATTACCGGATATATCCTGCTGGCCCTGGCGATCATCATCCGCCTGCTGCTCCATGGGGTCAGGCCGTCCAAGACCCTGGCCTGGCTTCTGGCGATTTTTACACTCCCCGTCGGGGGGATCCTGCTCTACCTGCTGGTTGGCAGGAACAGGCGCAAACTAAAAGTATACCGACAACAACTGCGTACGCCGCTCCCTGTACCCCATTCGCCAAAGCCGCTTCCCAAAGGGCAAAAAAATGGCGCAGCAGGGTTTCAGGGGCAGCCGGAACAGCATACTGCTCCTGCGATTGAGGAGCACCCCGAAGAAATGATCCAGGCCATCATCCGGGAAAATACGGGCTTTCCGCTTACTACCGGGAACCATGCCACCCTCCTCAAGGATGGGCAGCAGACCTTTGAGCGAATCTTCCAGGCACTGGAAGCGGCCCGGGAAACCATCCACCTGCAGTATTACATCTTTGAAGAAGGCGAACTGGCCGAACGCTTGTTCAGGCTCTTTGCCCGGAAGGAGGCGGAAGGGGTGGAAGTCCGCCTGCTCTACGATTCGATCGGGAGCTTTTCCCTGAGCAAATCCTACCGGGAACGGTTGCGACATGCCGGGATCGAAGCCCATGCCTTCCTCCCTTTCCGATTCGGTAAATTCCTCCGGTCCCTCAACTACCGAAACCACCGAAAAATCATTGTCGTCGATGGACAAACCGCATTTACCGGGGGGATCAATATTTCGGATAAGTACCTGAAAGGCGATGCCCAATTGCGGATGTGGCACGATATGAACCTGATGCTCCAGGGCCCGGCAGCTGCCCACCTGGATACGGTTTTCCTCAATGACTGGGAACTGGTTACGGGCCGTCGGTTGCCGCTGCCCGCCCCTCCCCCCGCAGTTGAATTGGCGAACACGGCTCCCGTGCAGGTGCTGGCTTCCAGTCCGGACGACGACTTTCCGCTGATGGAGCAATTGTACTTTGCCATGATCAACGGGGCGCGTCGATCCATCTATATCACCAATCCCTACCTGATCCCCAGCCAGGCCATCCAACTGGCGTTGCAAACGGCCGCCATGGGCGGGGTGGACGTCCGGATCCTGCTGTCGGGGCGGGCGGACAGCCGGCTGGTGACCTGGTGCGTGCGGTCTTATTTCCAGCAATTCCTGAAAGCCGGTATCCGGATCTACCTATACCCCGGCGGGTTCCTGCACAGTAAAATTCTCACCGTGGATGACCGGCTGGCAACTATCGGGACGGCCAATATGGATAACCGGAGTTTCCAACACAACTACGAGGTCAACGCGGTGGTATATGACCGACGGACAGCCATTGGCCTCCGGGAGGATTTCCTCTCGGACAGCAGTCAGAGCATGGAGCTCGACCCGGATACCTTCAGCCGCAGGCCCTGGCGACACAAACTTGCCGAGGGGGCAGCGCGGGTGATGAGCCCGTTGCTTTAATGAAGGTTTTGGGGAGGACAGGGTATAGTCGTGTCCTGCATAATCCGCTTCTTAAAAAATATCCGTACCCAACAACACCTGGTTCTGCTCCATCCGGTCACTGATCATCCGGATGTAATCGCGCATGGCTTTCCCGGGGTCCCGGGGGTTGGAAATCAAAATATTGTTCCGCCAGACCAGGCTGCGTTCCTTGCCGACGCAAATACAATACAGGGAGGTTTCTGTGTGGTAATCAACGGAAGCTTCGTAATTGGCCTGGTCAAAATAGATGTCCTGGTGGACGACGTAGTCGCGGCTGAAGCGCTCGTATGTATTGCCTATTTCTCCGAGTTTTTGTACCAGGTTCGTATGCATTTCCGTGCCGACCACCTTGGTCAGGAGGATGGCGTCAAAGTCCTTGTCCAGTAGCTGTTGTTCCACCCGGTCGAGTTCTTCTTCGGTCTGCGGGGTCTGGGTAAAGGCTACGTCGAACAGGTCGATACTGCGGACCGTTTCGATCCCCTCCCGGGAGAAAACCTCCCGGAGGCGCGTTTCAAAATCCTCCCGCACAGCCATATCCGGGGTGATCCCCACAACCAACAGCTTATTGGCGTGGAAAAGCACCCGGTCCGGGTCCTTGTATTCGGATTGGAGCTTCAGGGTGCTGCATCCCATGATCGCCAGGGAGGCAAGGGCCAGTAAGGTAATACAGGTCTTCACAATATTGGGTTTTGGAATTTTCCGGAGTCCAAACGGACTGCCTGCGTTTCAGGCTCCCGGATATTACGACAAGTTATTGCGCCGCAACCCGCAATCCCATGATATATATCAGGTACTCAGAAGCGAATGCATTCCCCCAGGCCGGGTATCTGCGCCTGCCAACCCCGCTCCGTAAACAATTTGACTCGCAGGGCATCCGCGGCCGTGGGTTCCCCGTGTACCAGGCAGATATGTCCCGGTTGATTTTCCAGGCCGGCCGTCCACCAGAGGATTTCTTCCTGGTCCGCATGGGCCGACAAGGATTCGTAATGGTGAATCCCGGCGGCTACAGGGATATATTTCCCAAAAATCTTCAACTCCCTTGCCCCTTCCAGCAGGTTGCGGCCCCGGGTCCCTTCCGCCTGGTAACCCATCAGCAGGATGCGGGTTTCCTTTTTGTCGAGCAGCTGCCTGAGGTAGGTGAGCACCCGGCCCCCACTGAGCATGCCGCTCCCGGCCACCACAACCTTGGGCCGCGGATCGTCGATGGCCTTCCAGGTTTCCGAGTAGTCGGAAACGATCAGGAATTCGCGTTTCATTTCGTGGAAATCCGATCGGGACAACTTGTGCCAGTCCGGGAATCGACCAAAGAGCTCAAAGACATTGGTCCCCATCGGGCTGTCGATGTATACCGGTAAGCGGGGAGTCCGGTTCCGTTGCCTGAGCTTTAATAAGATCAACATAATGGCCTGCAGGCGCTCTACGGCAAAACTCGGGATAATACAAGTTCCCCGGTCTGTTATCGTGGCATTGATATGGGCGGCGAGTTCGGCCTCCATATCCAGGTCCGGATGCAGCCGGTTCCCGTAAGTGCTTTCAAGCAGGAGGACGTCCGCAAGCCCGGGACGCTCCGGGGGAGGCAGCAGCAAATCTTTGGGGCGGCCAATATCACCCGAGAAAACCACCCGTGTCTCCCCGGCAGCCATCTCGATAAAGCAGGAGCCCAGGATATGGCCGTTGGGGGTATACCTCACACGCCAGCCGTGCACCGGCAGGGCAATCCATTCCCCGGTTGCCAGCGGGCATAAAAGCGGCAGGGTTTCAGCAACATCCTCCAGCGTATAGAG
>CAXQQM010000030.1:0-30324 GCA_964226055.1 Robiginitalea sp.
AGGTAATTTTCCAGAACCGGGGAGGAATGGGAGGAATGGGAGGAATGGGAGGAAGGGGAGGAAGGGAAGGAAGGGGAAGACGGGGAGGAGCGTCACAGGAGTAAAAAAAATCCCGCAACCGGGCTAACCGGGAACGGGACTTTGAATACTGTGTATATCGAGTGGCTACAGGACTGCGTCGATCCCTTCCGCGTATACCTTTTTCGGGCTAACGCCCACCTGGCGGTTTACGATTTCGCCATCCTTGAACACCACTACGGTGGGGATGTTCCGCACGCCGTATTTGGCTGCAAACTCCTGGTGGACATCCACGTCTACCTTCCCGACAACCGCTTTGCCGTCGTATTCCTGGCTGAGTTCCTCGATGATCGGTCCAACCATCCGGCAGGGGCCGCACCATGCCGCCCAAAAATCAACTACTACCGGTTTATCGCTTTTAAGGACCACCTCGTCAAAGGTCGCATCTGTTATTTCTAGTGCCATATTCGCTTTATTTTAATTAGTGCAAAGTTAGTCAATTATTTAAGCCATCCCTTACACCTGGGGTATTCGATTTGTCAATGTGCCGATTGAGTCCGTCGATAGGTGTAGGTTAAAGCGAAGGATGAGGCGCAGACTGAGGTACAGGCTGAGATAAATTCAGTTGGCCTGCCCGGATTCGCGGGTCGCCTTAATTGAGTTTGTAATGCACTTCCTGGTCGCGGAGCGAATGGAGCAGTTCCGAGCTGATGTGGATCTTCTGCTTCCGGCTGGAGAGCTGCACCTTGATGGCTTCCTCCATCTCGTAGACCACAAAATTCAGGTGGTGCTGCCCCTTGAACGAGCGCAGCGTGTCCTGCAATTCCCGGATGCGTTTCTCGTGCAGCTGGCCGATATCGAGCTGGATGGTCAGTTTTTTGGCAAAGGCATCCATCACATCCTGCAGGAGGAGGACCTGGTTGTACTGCAGGCGGGGGTCGCCCTTTTTCCCGGTATCCCGGTTTACCCAGCCTTCCCGGACAAATACCTTGAGGTAGATAAACGCATTGATGGTCAGGAAATGGCGGAATTTCAGGTATTCCTCCCCGAAAATCTTGAACTCAAAGGCGTCTGAATAATCCTCCAGGGTGAAAATCGCCCAGCCCTTGCCGTTTTTGGAAACCCGGTGCTGCACATCCGTAATCACCCCCGCCAGGCTTAATTCCCGGTTGAGGTAAGGCGACAGGTCGTTCAGGGCGTAGATCTCCGTATTGCAGAACGCCTGGATTTCCGTCTTGAAATCGTCCAGGGGGTGGCCCGAGATATAGATGCCCACCACTTCCTTTTCCCGTTTCAGGGTCTCCATGGTGCCCCATTCCTCGCAGGGCGGGATTTCCGGCTCGGCTATCTGCACTTCGCTGCTGCCCCCAAAGAGGCTCACCTGGGAAGAATTCTCACTTTCCTGGAAGCGGGCCCCGAAGCGAATCACCTTCTCCAGGAAACTCACCCCGTCCGAGCCGCAATCGAAGTATTGGGCGCGATGGGCATGACCCAGGGAGTCGAACCCGCCTGCCAGGGCCAGGTTTTCAAAGGCCTTCTTGTTGGCAGCCCGCAGGTCGATCCGCTTGGCCAGGTCAAAAATGGACTGGTAGGGACCGTCGGCTTTCCGGTTTTCCACGATGGTTTCCACGGCACTCCGCCCCACGCCTTTGATGGCCCCCATGCCGAAGCGTACCTGGTTGTCCTTGTTCACCGCGAACTTGTAATAGGATTCGTTGACATCCGGCCCGAGGACGTCCAGGCCCATCCGCCGGCATTCCTCCATAAAGAAGGTGACCTGCTTGATGTCGTTCATGTTGTTGGAGAGCACCGCAGCCATGTATTCCGCCGGGTAGTGGGCTTTCAGGTAGGCCGTCTGGTAGGCGATATAGGCATAGCAGGTGGAGTGGCTCTTGTTAAAGGCATAGGAGGCGAAGGCTTCCCAGTCTTTCCAGATCTTCTCAAGTACGTCCCGCGGATGTCCGTTTGCCTCGCCCCCGTCCAGGAACTTGGGCTTTAGTTTCTCCAGCAGGGCAAAGATCTTTTTCCCCATCGCCTTGCGGAGGACGTCAGCCTCGCCCTTGGAGAACCCGGCCAGCTTCTGGGAGAGCAGCATCACCTGCTCCTGGTAGACGGTGATCCCGTAGGTCTCCTGCAGGTATTCCTCCATTTCCGGGAGGTCATAGGTGATTTCCTCCTGCCCGTGTTTCCGCGCGATAAAACTCGGGATGTATTCCATAGGCCCGGGCCGGTAGAGGGCATTCATGGCGATCAAATCGTCGAAGACCGTCGGTTTGAGGTCTTTCAGGTGCTTTTGCATCCCCGGGGATTCGTACTGGAATATCCCGACGGTTTCGCCCCGCTGGAAGAGCTCGTAGGTTTCCGCGTCGTCCAGGGGAAAGTCGTCCGGCACCAGGTCGATGCCATGCCGCGCCTTGACGATCTTCACCGTGTCCTTGATGAGGGTAAGCGTTTTCAGGCCCAAAAAATCCATCTTGAGCAGGCCGGCGTTTTCAACCACGGAGTTGTCGAACTGGGTGACGTAGAGGTCGGAGTCCTTGGCCGTGGCCACCGGCACGAAATTCGTGATGTCGTCCGGGGTAATGATCACTCCGCAGGCGTGGATGCCCGTGTTGCGGAGCGATCCCTCCAGCACGCGGGCCATATTGACGGTCTGGGCTTCCAGGTCGCTGCCCTCGGAGAGGTTCAGCAGCTCATTGACCTTGGCCAGGTCGTCCGAACGGAATTTCTTTTTGAGCTCCGCCTCGTCCTGCCCGAAAATCTTGGCGAGCTTGGACATGTTCGGGATGAGCTTGGCGATGCGGTCCGCGTCGCTGAGCGGCAGGTCGAGCACCCGGGCGGTATCCCGGATGGACGACTTGGCCGCCATGGTGCCGTAGGTAATGATCTGGGCCACCTGGTTGGCCCCGTATTTGTCGATGACGTAATCCATCACCCGGGAGCGTCCCTCGTCGTCAAAGTCGATGTCGATATCGGGCATGGACACCCGGTCCGGGTTCAGGAACCGCTCAAACAGCAGGTCGTACTTGAGCGGGTCGATGTTGGTGATCCCCAGGCAGTACGCCACTACCGATCCGGCCGCCGAGCCCCGTCCCGGGCCTACGGATACCCCCATGTTGCGGGCTTCCCGGATAAAATCCTCCACGATCAGGAAATAGCCCGGGTACCCGGAATTTTCGATAGTGGAAAGTTCAAAGTCCAGCCGTTCCCGGATGGCCTCCGTGATCTCCCCGTAACGCTTTTCCGCCCCCTGGTAGGTGATGTGGCGTAGGTAGGCGTTTTCACCCCGCTTCCCCCCGTCCTGCCCGTCTTCGGCCACCCGGAATTCCTCCGGGATCTCGAATTTCGGCAGGAGTACATCCCGGGCCAGGTCAAAGGGCTCGATCTTTTCGATGATTTCCTCGATGGACTGGATGCTCTCCGGCAGGTCGCGGAACAGCTCCTTCATTTCCTCGGGGGATTTGAAATAGTACTCCTGGTTGGGCAGGCCAAAGCGGTAGCCCCGCCCGCGCCCGATGGGGGTGGCCTGTTTTTCCCCTTCCTTGACGCAAAGGAGGATGTCATGAGCTTCCGCATCTTCCTTGCGGCGATAATAGGTGTTGTTGGTGGCCACCAGGGACACCTCGTGTTTTTTTGCGAGGGCCACCAGGCTCTGGTTGGCCCGGTCCTCATCCTCCTGCCCGTGGCGCATCAACTCCACATAGAGGTCTTCCCCGAATTGTTCTTTCCACCAGAGCAATGCCTCCTCGGCTTGTTTTTCCCCCTGGTTCAGCACCTTGGAAGGGACTTCCCCATAGAGGTTCCCGGTCAGGATGATGACATCCTCTTTATAACGCTCCACGACCTCCCGGTCGATCCGGGGGACGTAGTAGAAACCTTCCGTGTAGGCGATGGAGGACATCTTGGCCAGGTTGTGGTAGCCCCGCTTATTCTTGGCCAGCATCACCACCTGGTACCCGTAATCCTTGACGGATTTGTTGTTGCGGTCCTCGCAGACAAAAAATTCGCAACCGATGATCGGGATGAGGTCCCGCTTGCCCGCCGCCCGGTCTTCCTCGGTCAGGTTGCCGTTGTGGGCCCTGATCTCCCTTACGAAATGGAAAGCCCCCATCATGTTGGCGTGGTCGGTCAGGGCTACTGCGGGCATCCCGTACTGCGACGCCGCAGCCACCAGGTCCTTGACACCCATGGTGGACTGGAGGACGGAGAACTGGCTGTGGTTGTGCAGGTGGGCGAAATCCACCCCTTCCAGGGCCTGGACGTTTTCCCGTATTTCGGCCCGGGAGAGCCCGGGGTCGTCCCCGGCCGAAGCTTCCGCGAGTTTGCGGGAGGCTTTGTTCAGGTTTTGATGGGCAATCCCGACAGGCGCAATGGTCCCTGGGTTGGCCCGGTCAAAGGCTTCGAAATACCCGGGGGTTACGCCGAGCTGCTCCGGGCGGTACTGCCGCCGGCGGAGCAGTTCCAGGAAGCAGCGGGTGGTGGCCTCCACGTCGGCGGTCGCATTGTGGGCCTCCTCAAAGGGCTCCCCAAAAAGGTGCAGGTGCAATTCGGTGAGGGTGGGGAGCTTGAATTTTCCGCCCCGTCCGCCCGGGAGCTGGCAGAGTTCTGCCGTGGCCTCCGTACAGGTGTCCAGGACCGGGAATTTTTCCAGGGGGTCCTCGCCTGCAACCCGGTAAAATTCGGCCCCCATTACGTTGATGTCGAACCCGACATTCTGGCCTACCAGGAACTGGGTACGGGACATAGCCCCGCGAAACGCCTCGAGTACTTCTTCCAATGGAAGCCCTTCCTCCCGGGCCAGGTCTGTGGAGATGCCGTGGATCTGTTCGGCATCGTAGGGGATGTTGAACCCGTCCGGCCGGACGAGTGCGTCGTATTGTTCCAAAAGCCGGCCTTCCCCGTCGTGCAGTTGCCAGGCTATCTGGATGCAGCGGGGCCAGTTGTCGGTGTCGCTGACGGGGGCATCCCAGCGTTTGGGAAGCCCGGTGGTTTCGGTGTCAAATATCAGGTACATGGGCAGCTATCGGGAATCAGGACGATAAAATTATGGAAATACCCCGGGCTGCAAAAATGTAGTTTTTATGAGTTATTAACCGGGCCGAGCGCCCGCAAAAGGTCCGGTGGATTTATCCCATGGCACGAAAAAACCCGGCAAAGGGCCGGGTTTTGATATTGGGTGAATGTGTGCGTCGATCAGGATACGATGGATTCGTACATCTTCGACGTGTTCAGGGCTGCCTGGATGGCGTTGCGCTGACTTCTCAGGAGCTGCTCCGTGGATGGTGGGAGGGTCATTTCCTTGTCGTCGAGGATTTCATCGTACTGCTCCAGGCTGGCTTTTTCGCCACGCTCCACTTCTTCCAGGATGCGCTCGGTTTCATTGCCGGTGAGCGTACTGGTGAGATTCATCCAGGTACGGTGCAGGTCTCCCTTAAAACTGCCGCCTTTGTCCGGCAGTTCCCCGTACTCGCGGATTTCGGTCTTCAACTCGTGGCCGAAGGTGTAGCGCTGCTTGACTTTGTCGTTCAGGAATTCCTTCACGGCTGGCACTTCTACCTTCTCGGCTGCGAGTTTATATCCTTTTTCAGCGTCGTATGTCTTTTCGAGCAATTCGTTTAATTTATTCGAAATTTTTTCAGTGTACTTCATGGTCTATCGTCATTTTAGTGGTTACTGTTTCTGTGTGGCGCCATGTTTAAAGACAGTAATAGTATAAAGTTCAAACTACGGGAAATCAAATATTTAGTACAATTTATCATCGTCTTAACAGCTTTTATGAAAATTCGCCCCCCTGCGAGGTATAATTTTTTCCCCCAAGTCCTTTACTCATTGGTAAAATGGCGTATATTTGCACCCGCTTTCAGTAGAAATACCCTTGGCTGAACAGCTTGAAATGTTGTAACAAGAATTAATAACCGGGGTCGGGAACCCCAAAATTTTAATGTGATATGCCAGTAAGAATCAGACTTCAGAGACACGGTAAAAAAGGAAAACCTTTTTACTGGATCGTAGCCGCCGATGTGCGCGCCAAACGCGACGGACGTTACCTGGAAAAACTCGGAATCTACAACCCGAATACGAATCCTGCCACCATCGAAGTTGACGTGGATCAATCCGTGCAATGGCTCAACGACGGGGCCCAGCCCAGCGAGACTGCCCGCCGGATCCTTTCCTATAAAGGTGTACTGCTGAAGCACCACCTGATGGGCGGCGTCCGCAAAGGGGCAATGACCGAAGAAGAAGCCGAGAAGAAATTCCAGGCATGGCTCGATGAGAAGGAGCAGAAGGTCAGCCAGAAAACCGAAGGGTTGGAGAAGGCCCGGGAGGAAGCCCGTGCCAAGGCGCTGGAAGCTGAACGCGAAGCCAACGAGAAACGCAAGGCGGCCGCCGCTGAGGCAGAAGCCCCGGAGGTGGAGGAAACCCCTGAAACCCCGGAAGGCGAAAGCGCTGCAGAGGAGGTTGAAGCGGTTGCTGCTGCCCCGGAACCGGAGAATGAAGTAGCCGAAGCCGAGGCCCCTGCAACTACCGATAAAGCGGAGCAGCAGGAAGCAGGTGCCGGGGAGGAAAAATCAGAAGCTGCCCCGGCCGACGAGGCTGAGGAAGCGAAGGCTGAAGAAAAGGCCGAAGAAGCCCCGAAAGCTGCAGCAGAGGAATCCGAAGAAAAGGAAGAAAAGAAAGAAGCCGCAGAAGGCGATAAGGAATAAGCCCGTTTGGCCATGCGGAAGGAAGACTGTTTCTACCTCGGTAAAATCGTCTCCCGCCATGGCTTCAAAGGCGAGTTACTGGCGAAGTTAGATACAGACGAGCCGGAACTATACGAAAATTTGGAATCGGTGTTTGTTTCCGTGGGGAACAACCTGGTTCCATTTTTTTTGCGCCGTTGCCAGTTGCACAAAACGCGCTTGCTCCGGCTTCATTTCGAAGACATCGACTCTGAGGCAGATGCCAACCGGATCCTCGGCAGCGAATTGTACCTGCCCCTGCAAATGCTCCCCCCACTTAAAGGCAACAAATTCTATTACCACGAGGTCATTGGGTTTCGGCTAAACGATTCCCGCAGAGGGGATGTGGGGGAAATCCGCTCCGTCAATGACCAGGGCGCCCAGGCGCTGTTCGTTGCCGACAAGGACGGCCGGGAAGTGCTCATCCCTGTTACGGACGACTTTATCGAAAAGGTGGACCGCGTCCAGCGCGTCATCCACATCCGGACCCCGGAGGGCCTGCTGGACCTTTACCTCACCTGAACGGGGGACAGGTGGGGGTGCATACAGTCCGCCGCTCCCTAGCTTAGCGCCTCCCGGCAGTACTCCAGGCATTTTTTGACCTCAGCCACGGCATCGGACCCCTCGGGGATATCGTATTCGAGTTCAATGGTGCCCGGGAAATCGTATTTGTTCTCCCGCATGAGTTGGAGGGCTTCGCGGATCGGGGTGTCGCCGGTACCCCAAACCACATTCCCCTTCCCGTTTTCCGGCTTCTGCCGGTCCTTGAGGTGCATACTTTGGATCCGGTAAAATTTATCCCGGATAATCCCGAGTGGGTCTGCATTGCCGGCAGCCACATAATGGCCGAGGTCCAGGTTGAGGGAATTGAAGGTAGACTGTTTCAAGGCAGTGTCCCAAAACGTGGGCGTTTGTTGTTCGTGCCCGTGATAGGCGACAAAAATCCCGTGTTTGGCGGCAATGCGGGCCAGTTTTTGGGTATGTGCGTCGTTATCCGGGTGTTCCAGCGTAATATGGCTGGCACCCAGGGCCTTTGCGGCCCGGACGCCCCAGTCCATTTCGGCTTCGGTATTGTCCGACCCGAATGCGCGCGGTTTGAAGGCGTAGATGGAAACGCCTCCGTCCGCATACATCCGGCGGAGTTCTTCAAAAGGCTCCATGGGCGTTTTTTCCCGCCAGGTGGCCACTTCTTTATTATAAGCTTCGCTGGCTGCCCGCATCTCGGCGAGTTCTTTTTGCTGGTCGCTGCTGAGTTCCCCATCGCGTTCGGCCCGCCTGAGGCCGTAATACCGACGGAAATCCACCGGGTTTTCCGGCTTTCCAGCATAGGCTTCGGCCGGGTCTCCCATCAATTCAATGGCGCCGATGCCGCATTTTTGGACGTAGCCGAGGGTGGCTTCAGCGCTTTGATCGGGCATGCTGCGGAAGGAATAGGTGATCACCCCAAGTTGTACCCCCGCGATCACCGAAGGGGAGGAACCGAGGCTTTTGACTACGGATGGGCCGGCAAAGAGCCGGGAACCCCCGAGTCCTATTCCGGCACCCGCCAGGGCAGTTGTGCCGATAAACTTGCGGCGCGACAGGCCTTTTTTCTCTTGCTTCATTTTGTTTCTGGTTTCGAATTAGTGGATTGAAGGGCTTCCTGTTGCCCGTAGAGGCGCATCTGCCGCATGGACCAGGGGATGCCCGGGGCGTCCGGGACATCGGTCAATTCCAGGCGAAGGGCCCGGAGCCGGGTGGGTGGCAGCTTAAAGGCCACCTCCAGGCTGTCGGGCCGTACCCGTGTTATTTCCGTCCAGGTCTGCCCGTCTTCGGAGGCCTGGACGCTGAGCTCCCGGGGGTAGGCGGCCGGTTTTTTTGCAGCGGCCCATACCGTCCCGTTGGCCGGGGCGTCAAATTGGATTTCCTCCAGGCGTACGGGTTCCGGGAAATCGATCCGGTACCACATCCCGGCCTGCTGGTCTGCGCCGGTGGTCCACCCCCCGAAATCGAAAGCCGCCCTCGGGCTGGCAGAGCCCCCAATGACCACAGGTTGGGAATGGCTGGCTTCCATTTTCCACGCCGGGGTAGGTTTCAGTTCCCGGGGGATGGAGGCCAGGAGTTCCGTATAGGAATAGGGCCCCTGCCGCTCACTGGTGGCCTGCCGGAAAGCGGCTGCGTCCTCCTCCGTGACCAGGGAGGCCCCGTTGCCGAGGCCCTTCCGGATATAGGAGGTGATATCGGCGATCCACCGGTCGGATTGCTCCGCATTGCCCACCATGATCCCCCCGGCGTATTGCTTTCCTTCGATTTCCCCCTGCAACCCGTGCAGTATGGCCCCCAGGGCGTATCGGGGGTGCCCCTGGATGCGCAGGGAAGAGGCCAGGGGAGGGGCCATCAGCTGGTCCTGTCCCGCGGGTTTCCCGATGCCGCCTGCCCCGTGGCACTGCACGCAAAGTTCATTGTAAATGGCTTTTCCCCGTTCCAGGGAAGCCAGTTGTTCCTCGCTGAGGTCCCCGTCGGCCAGATGGTTCCCGCCAGCTTCCAATTGGTTGAGGATTTGCTCCCCGACCAGCCGGATCCCCCGGATATCGGAGGCGTCGGCAATTGCCGCAACGCGGGATTCCAGGCTATCGAGCCCCAGGAATTTGGCACTGAGCATCGCCTGGATGGCGACATCTGCAACCGGGTCATCCATCAATCGATTATAGGTGGCATCCAGGCCGGCAGGACCCTCCAGGTAGAGGCTTTCCCCGGCGCGCAGGGCCTGGATCCGCAGACGCGGCTGCGGGTTTGCGGCCAAGTGGCGTATGTGGTTCTCCTGTAGCAAACCGAGGCCCTCCAGGCACCACAGGGCGTGGATCCGGGCATTTGTATCTTCGGAGTCGGACCCCAGGAGTTCCTCCAATCGGGGCCCCAGGGAGGTGTCCCCGGAAAGTACGATGAGCTGCTGCGCCTTGTCCCGCCACCAGCCGTTCGGGTGGTTCAGGTATTCAACCAATTCCGCCGGCTGCTGGTCGAGCATGCGCGGTCGGGTTTTATCGCGCGGCATGCCCTCGTAGGCCAGCCGCCAGATGCGTCCGAGCCCGATGACCTTGTCGAGCTGGTACTGTTCGATCTTGGCCCGCAGGTAGGACCCCGGCTGCACCCACTGGCCTTCCTGGATGATCCCCCGGTACATATCGGTGACATAGAGCGTGCCGTCCGGGGCCGTGGTCAGGTCGACGGGCCGGAAGAGCGGGTCCGTGCTGCGCAGGAATTCGGATTTTTCTTCTTGGTAGGCATTGTGCAATTTGGTCAGCCCCTCGGTGACTTCCGGGTGGACCTGCCGGACAATGCGCGCCACGGGCTCCCCGTAAAAGAGCTCTCCGTAGAGTTCCTCCGGGAGCCGGTCCCCCCGGTAGATATCGTTTCCGGCAGACCCGGTGACCTGGTTCAGGGAGCCGTCGGGTTTGCGGACCTGGTCCATACCGCCCTGCATGTCGGCGATGCGGACGGGCGCCCCCCAGGGGACCTTAAAACCTTTGGCCAGTTCATCGGGGACTTCGAAATTACCGTAGTGGATCGGGAACTGGAAATAGGAGGGGACCCCGGAAGCCCCGCCCAGGAACCAGAGCTTCCCGTCGTCGTCGTGGGTCAGGCCCCACTGGGCGTGGTTGTACCCTGTAGGCTGGCGGATGATCCCCCCTGCGGTTTCCCGGATTCGAAATGCGTTCACCGTACTGTAGAGCCAATTGTCCATCCCGTAGTACATGAAGGCCTGCTGGTGCTCCACGTTACCCGCGCGCCCGTAGCGGTTGGTAAACTGCACCTTCTGGTCCGCGCGTCCGTCCCCGTCCGTATCCGTATACCGGTATACATTGTCCTGGTTGCTCTCCATGGTGAGGATGCAATCCTTTCCGTAGGGCAGGACAAAGCGGGGAAAAACCAGGCTGTCGACAAATACGGTTCCGGTTTCGTATACCCCGTCGTTATCCCGGTCTTCCCAGCGGGATATCCGGCTGGTCGGGTCAAGCTCCCCGTCCGAATCGGCCGTGAGCATGTAGGTGCGCAGCTCCAGCACATACATCCGGCCATTCCCGTCAAAGGCAATTGCCCCGGGCTGTTCAATTTCAGGCTCGGTGAGTACGGGCTCCATCCGGTAGCCGTCAGGAAGCAGGAAGTGTTTGGCGGATTCCTCCGGGTAGAGGGGTTTCACAGGAGGTTTGGGCGCCAGGTCGGCCCCGGCCCAGTTGGCATCCGTGGAATCCGCATCTTCCGGCAACCCGATATGTGGCAGGGAATCGGAAAAACTCCCGATTACCTGGTCCACAGGGTGTTGTTTTTTTTCGGAACACGCTGTTATCAGGCCCAATGCGGCCAGGAGCAGGGCACCGGCCCGGCCGGGAAAGCGATTAAGCATCAATGTCGTTTAGTTTGTGCGGGGCCTGGAAACGGCCCTGTGTTTGCATGGAAATTAAGTACTTTGTGCAGATATTTCAAAGTTTTAACAAATTCACAGTGGAGGAATGGCTGCATGCCCATCTTCCCCGATCAAATGCTTACTGAATCCATGGAATTATGCTGCCAGCAACCACTTAAAAACCTCCACAACTCATTTGCATCGAGGCTCCGGCTCCCAGTCCGTGTCTTGTTCCTGGCGATCCTCCTGTCGGGGGTGTCGTGCCGGGAAACCGGTTCTGCAGGGGACGTATCGGAAGCCCGGGCAGAACGCCCCCCGAATATCGTGATCATCTTCACCGACGACCAGGGGTATTCGGACGTAGGGGCGTATGGGGCGCGGGATATCCCCACGCCGCACCTGGACGCCATGGCCGGGGATGGGCTGATGCTGACGAATTTTTACGCCGCCCAGCCCGTGTGTTCCGCCTCGCGCGCCGGCCTGTTGACCGGCTGTTACCCGAACCGGATCGGGATCCACAATGCGTTGATGCCCAACAGCCCCATCGGCCTGAACCCCGCGGAGGAAACCCTGGCGGAATTGCTGAGCCAACGGGGCTACCGGACCGGGATTTTCGGGAAATGGCACCTGGGGGACCACCCGGATTTCCTGCCGACCCGCCATGGGTTTGACGAGTTTTTCGGGATTCCTTATTCCAATGACATGTGGCCGTTGCACCCACAACACGGACCCGTGTTTGACTTCGGCCCGCTTCCGCTTTACGAACAGGAGCGCGTGATTGATACCCTGGAAGACCAGACGCTGCTTACCCGGCAGATTACCGAGCGGAGCGTGGATTTTATCAACCGCCATAAGGAGGAGCCCTTTTTCCTGTATGTCCCCCACCCCCAGCCGCACGTCCCCCTCTTTGTTTCGGATGCCTTCCGGGGGAAATCCGGACGGGGCCTTTACGGGGATGTGATCATGGAGATCGACTGGGCGGTAGGGCAGGTGCTGGAAGCATTGGAGGACAACGGCCTGACGGACGATACCTGGGTGATCTTCACCTCGGACAACGGCCCGTGGCTGGCCTATGGCAACCACGCCGGCCGGGCCGAGCCGCTGCGGGAGGGCAAGGGTCCCAATTGGGAAGGGGGCGTTCGGGAACCCTGCATCATGAAATTCCCGGGCCGGCTGCCCGGGGGGAAAGTCCTGGAGGAGCCGCTTATGGCCATCGACCTGTTACCCACAATTGCCTCCGTAACGGGCTCCCCACAACCCGGCCGGGAAATCGACGGGAAAAATGCCTGGGGCCTGTTGAGCGGTGAGGAAACCGAGGGTCCGCAGGATGCCTATTTTTTCTATTACCGGGTCAATGAATTGCAGGCAGTGCGCGACGGGGACTGGAAGCTGGTGCTGCCGCATAATTACCGGACCATGCAGGGACAGGAGCCCGGCGCGGATGGCCTGCCCGGCGCGTACGACTATGTGGAGGTAACCGCCCCCGAGTTGTACAACCTCCGAGAAGACCCGGGGGAAACCAACAATTTGGCAGAACGGCACCCGGAGGTGGTGGCAGCCATCAGCCGTAAGGCGGATTCCATGCGCAGACGCCTGGGCGATGCGCTTACCGGAATGAAGGGTGTCGAAAACAGGCCCCCCGGCCGGGTGGAAACAGGAGCCGGTCAGGAGCACTAATCAAGGCGGTATGTCGGACGTTTTTCATTTTAAACAATTCCAGGTAGCCCAGCACGGGGCTGCCATGAAGGTGGGCACGGACAGCGTATTGCTCGGCGCCTGGGCCCCGTTGCCCGAATCGCCCGGCCAGCTTCTCGATGTGGGCAGCGGCAACGGGCTCCTGGGCCTGATGCTCGCCCAGCGATGCCCTTCCGGGGATATTGAGGCAGTGGAGGTTGACCCCGGGGCCTATGTGTGCTGCGTGGAGAACTTCGAGGCGTCCCCCTGGGCAGACCGGCTGTTTTGTTATCACTGCAGCTGGGAGGAATTTGTCGCCGATTCCGACGGCCCGTACGATGTAATCATCTCCAACCCACCCTTCCACCCGGAACAGGTCTCCAGTCATAAGCCGGCCCGGGAACGCGCACGGCGGGAAGCCTCCCTGCCGTTCCAAAGCCTGTTGGAAGGTGTAGACCGTTTGTTGGCGGAGCAGGGCCTGTTCTCGGTGGTCGTCCCGTTTGCTTCCGAAGGCGTATTCACGGAGCTGGCTGCGGCTTTGGGGCTGTACCCCCAGAAGGTCCTCCGGGTACGGGGGCGGGCTGGTGTCCCGGTCAAACGGAGCCTGATGGCCTTTGGACGCCGCCGGGCACCAAATACCCCCGGGGAATTGGTGGTTGAGGAATCCCGGCATCGGTATACCTCCGACTATAAAAACCTCACCCGGGACTTCTATTTAAAAATGTAACACCTGCCGGGCAAATTGTTAGATTTGGCTACCTTTGACGGAACTGAAATTACGACCCATGAAGCCCGATCTTTTTGAAGCCCCGGATTACTATTTGCTCGACGATTTACTGGACGAGGAACACAAGCTGGTCCGCGATGCTACCCGTTCCTGGGTGAAGCGGGCCGTATCCCCCATCATTGAGGAATACGCACAAAAAGCGGAATTCCCGGATGAAATACTCGCAGGCCTGGCCGAAATCGGCGCATTCGGGCCGTATATCCCGGAGCAGTACGGGGGGGCCGGCCTCGACCAGATCAGTTACGGACTCATCATGCAGGAAATCGAGCGGGGAGACAGCGGGGTGCGGTCTACGGCTTCGGTTCAGTCCTCCCTGGTGATGTACCCAATCTTTGCCTATGGGAACGAGGCGCAGCGCGAGAAATACCTTCCCAAACTCGCCTCCGGCGAATGGATGGGCTGCTTTGGCCTCACGGAACCCGACCACGGCTCCAACCCGGCCGGGATGGTGACGAATTTCAAGGATGCCGGGGACCATTACCTGCTCAACGGGGCAAAGCTCTGGATTTCCAATGCCCCGTTCGCCGATGTTGCAATCGTCTGGGCCAAGAATGAGGAGGGCCGGATCCACGGCCTGATCGTGGAGCGCGGCATGGAGGGCTTCTCCACCCCGGAAACGCACAACAAGTGGTCGCTTCGGGCATCGGCTACCGGCGAATTGATTTTCGACAACGTAAAAGTCCCTAAGGATAACCTCCTGGAGGGCAAGACCGGTTTGGGCGCGCCGCTGGGATGCCTGGACTCTGCCCGGTACGGGATTGCCTGGGGGGCTATCGGAGCCGCCATGGATTGTTACGATACGGCCCTCCGCTATGCCAAGGAGCGCGTGCAATTCGACAAGCCCATTGCCGGCACCCAATTGCAACAGAAAAAACTGGCCGAGATGATCACCGAGATTACCAAGGCCCAGCTACTCGCCTTCCGCCTCGGGCAGCTCCGCAATGAGGGAAGGGCCACCACGGCCCAGATTTCCATGGCCAAGAGGAACAATGTGGAGATGGCGCTGAATATCGCGCGTGAGGCCAGACAGGTCCTCGGGGGCATGGGCATCACCGGGGAGTACAGTATCATGCGTCATATGATGAACCTGGAGTCCGTGATTACCTACGAAGGCACCCACGACATCCACCTGCTGATTACCGGGGCGGATATTACGGGGATCAGTGCCTTTAAGTAACGCGAATGGGCGATCCGCCAACCGTGGGCGGATTCCTGCCAGATAAACTGCATTGCGCCATTCAGGCCCTGTCTGCCAACCGGCGCGGCACACCCCAGGCCCTGCCTGCCCTTTAAGTTTCTTCCCGGGCCGTAGCCCAGGTTTCCCGGAGCCGATTGATTTCCTCCCCGGCCGTCCCGGCCACCCCCAGCAGGTTCCGCGCCCGCACCAGGTTTTGCGTGTCATAGGAAACTTTGTAATGGCGGTCCCCCAGGAAATAGTCTGCCAGGGCGCGAACCCCGTGCAACAATGGCATCAACAGGAGGCCGTACGGCAGGCTGTCCGCTTCAGCCGGGGAGAGTTCTGGGCAGGCAGCGGCAAACCCCTGGCAGAATTCCCCGTAGGCCTGCCAGTCGATTTCGTTGGCCCCGGCTTCCGGTTGCTCCTCGGCAAGGGAATTGATCAATGTGCGCCCGGCATCCCCGAAATCAAAAAGCAGTGCGCCGGGCATGAGCGTGTCCAGGTCTATCAGGCAAAGGGCTTTGGGACGGGGACCTGTCGTAAACAGGATGTTGCTGAGTTTCGGGTCGTTGTGGCAGACCCGCGTGGGGAGTGCCTCCAGGCGAACCGCCTCCATGTGACCTGCCAGTTGCCGCGCCTGCTGAGCCAGTTTACGGCCCCGGGCTACCCGGTCGGGCTGGCCGTGGGTTTCGGCAGCCGTCAGTTGCCCCATCCGCAGGCCCAGGTCGTGGAACCCAGGGAGGATGGGATGGAGGGATCTGGGGTCGGTGTCTTGCAGCAGCTGGTGGAAACGCCCCAGGATCCGGCCAGCTTCCCGGGCAACCCCGGGTTGTCCGGCGTCGGAAATGGTCCGGGAGCCGGGGATGAATTCATAGAGGCGCCAGGCGCCGGACCCGGCATCCCGGAACCAACTTTTGCCATCGGTTGCCCGGATGAGTTTTAATTGGTGGTAGCCATCGCCCCCGAGTTCCGGGAGGATGCGTTCCAGGTTCTGCATGAGGGCCTCCGGGTCCGGGAATACCTCCGTATTGATCCGTTGCAGGATATACCCGTCGGTGTTGGGTACGGACACCCGGAACGTATCGTTGATCAGGCCCTCCGAAATCGGTTGCAGTTCCCGCGACCCGGCGGGTATTTTAAAGTTTTTGAGGACCCTTACAGGAAGGGGAGTGGCCATGCGCACTTTTTTACGGGATCAACCCCAGAGCGGGCTGGGGTACCTGCCTTTGTCGGTAAGGTCGGCGAGTTCAGATACCGCCTGCTCCTTGTCGGCCGCATACGTGACCCCGAACCAGGGGCTTTGTGCCGGGATAACTTCCACTTCCACCACTTCTTTGCTGAGCATGTCCTGGATGACGAAGGGCAGGTAGATTTCCCCTTTGGAGGGGTCGTCGCTGCCGCTCAGGAATTCCCGAAAATCCGTTTCTATTTGTTGGAAGATAGAAGGGTGGCACACCCAGAAATTCATACTGACCAGTTCGTTGCCGTCGAACTCCAGCCCGCTGTCCGCGTCGCGGATTTGGCTGTCTACCTCCTGGATTTCCACGCGTTCGTCCACCGACCGGAGGTATTTCCCTTCCCGGCTGCAGACCCCTCTCGAAACGGATCCGTGGGGCGAGAGCGTATCGCGGAGCGTGTAAGCCACCAGGCCAAAGGTATTGCTGCCTTCGGTGGCTTCCATGAATTCGGCAGCCCGGGCATAGGCCGGCTGGCCGTAATAATCGTCTGCATTGATTACCGCAAACGGCCCGCGGATGACATCCCTTGCCGTCCAGACGGCGTGTGCCGTACCCCAAGGTTTCGGGCGTTCCCCGCTAAACGATGCACCTTCGGGCAGGTCCGTGAGCTCCTGGGCCAGGACATCCAGGTTAACCGATTCGGGGAGGCGTTCTTCCAGGTAATCCCTCAGGAATCCCACATTGTCCTTCTGGGTGATCACCACGATATGGTCAAAGCCATTGGCAATGGCATCGTGCATGCTGAACTCCATCAGGAATTCCCCGTTGGGCCCCAGGTCGTCGAATTGTTTGAGTTTTCCGTATCGGCTACCGCGTCCCGCGGCCATCAGAAGTAATGTCATCGAAGCGTTTTCTTTGCAGGCCAAAAATACTATTTTGAATGGGAAACAGGGGCGAAAGCCCATAAATTCATAACTTCTCCCATCAAACTTCAATACCCTTCCAAGATGCATAACCGACGCACCTTCCTTCGGAATTCCGCCTGTGCGGCAACCGCCCTCGGCCTGGGTCCATCCGGGCTTTTTTCCATGACGGGACCCCCCCGGAAAGAGATCCTTCGGATCGGCCTGATCGGCGTGGGCCTGCGCGGGACCAACCACCTGAGAAACCTGCTGTTGCGAGACGATGTCCGGGTAACGGCCCTTTGCGACATCGACCCCGGGCGCCTGGAGCCGGCCGCCGGGATGGTCGTGGAATCCGGGCAGGGACCGCCTGCAACCTTTGGGGAGCACGAGTATTCCTACCGGGACCTGCTGGACCTGGAATCTGTGGATGCAGTGATAATTTCGACGCCCTGGCTCTGGCATACGCCCATGGCGGTGGACGCGATGAAAGCGGGCAAGTATACAGGCCTGGAAGTTTCGGCTGCCACCACCCTGGAAGAGTGCTGGGACCTGGTCGATACGCATGAGGCCACGGGAACCCACCTGATGCTCCTCGAGAATGTCAACTACCGCAGGGACGTACTGGCCGTATTGAATATGGTGCGGCAGGATGTCTTTGGCGAATTGGTTCACTTCCGTTGCGGTTATCAGCACGACCTGCGGGAGGTGAAGTTCAATGACGGGAAACAACCCTATGGTGGCGGGGTGGAATTCGGGGAAAAAGCAATATCGGAAGCCCGTTGGCGGACGCTCCACTCGCTCCGGCGGAATGCAGATGTCTACCCGACCCACGGCCTGGGACCCGTGGCGGCAATGGCCGACATCAACCGCGGCAACCGGCTGGTGAGCCTGACCTCTGCGGCGAGCAAGGGCATCGGCCTGCACAACCATATCGTAGCCCGGGGCGGGGCCGACCACCCGAACGCCTCCCTGAAATTCCAACAGGGCGACGTGATCACCACCACGTTGACCACAGCCCGGGGGGAGACAATCATCGTCACGCACGACTGCAACCTGCCCAGGCCCTATTCCCTCGGGTTCCGCGTACAGGGGGCTAACGGGCTCTGGGAGGTGGACGGCGACCGGATCTATATCGAAGGGGAATCCGAGCCGCACCGCTGGGATGCCGCCGGCCCCTGGCTGGAGCGCTATGACCACCCGCTGTGGAAGAAATACGGGGAGTACGCTTCGGGTTCGGGCCATGGCGGGATGGACTTTTTCGTACTCCACGCCTTTGTGCAGTCGGCCCGTCTCGGGGTGGCCCCTCCCATTGACGCCTACGATGCAGCCGCCTGGAGCAGCGTGACACCGCTCTCCGAACAATCCATCACCGGCCGGGGGGAACCACAGGATGTGCCGGATTTTACCCGGGGCCAGTGGATCCGGCGCAAGCCCTATGACTGGATCAAGGATACGTATTGATCCCCTCAGGGATTCTTGGGGTATTGGACGGCCCGCTCCGCCGGGTGACAATTATCATATTCTGTAGGGCAGGGTCGGTGTAGCTTTGTGTGAAATGCCTTGTTTATGTGTACCCTGAGTGAAAAATACAACGTCCCCGGACCGCGTTACACGAGTTACCCTACCGTGCCCTACTGGGACCGGGACGGTTTTTCCGGCAGTAGCTGGAAACTTGCCGCTAAACGGAGTTTTGACCAGAGCAATGCCAGAAGTGGGATCAGTTTGTATATCCACCTGCCATTTTGTGAAAGCCTCTGTACATTTTGCGGGTGCCTGAAGCGCATCACCAAACGCCACAGTGTGGAAGATCCTTATATACGTGCTGTGCTGAAGGAATGGAAGCTGTACCGCGAAATTTTCGGGAAGCGCCCGGTCATCCGGACGCTGCACCTGGGCGGGGGGACTCCCACGTTTTTTTCCCCTGAAAACCTCGAATTCCTGGTGCGGGGCATCCTGCGTTTCGCGGATCGGGCACCAGACTGGGAATTCAGCTTTGAAGGCCATCCGTCCAATACCACCCGGGAACACCTGCAAGTCCTCTACGACCTCGGTTTTCGGAGGGTTTCCTATGGGGTGCAGGATTACAACCCCACTGTACAGGAGGCCATCAACCGGAAACAAAGCTTTGAAGAGGTTGCGGAAATCACGCGCCTGTCCCGCGAAATTGGGTACACGTCCGTGGGGCACGACATAATCTACGGCCTGCCCAAACAGACGGAGGAACACGTTCGTGATACGCTTGGGAAAACGCTGGATATCCGGCCGGACCGCATCGCCTTTTACAGTTATGCGCATGTGCCCTGGATGAAGGGCAACGGGCAGCGGGGCTTCCGCGATTCTGACCTCCCGGGGGCAGCCGAAAAACTCCGGCAATTTGCCCTGGGCGAAGAAATCCTGGGAAAAGGCGGATATGCCGCAGTGGGCATGGACCACTACGCCCTGGAGTCCGATGTGCTTTTCCGGGCCATGCGATCCGGGAAGCTGCACCGGAATTTTATGGGCTATACCGAAACAGCCACGCAACTCACCATCGGCCTGGGCGTATCCAGCATCAGCGACAGCTGGGATGCCTTTGCCCAGAATGTGAAGAGCGTGGAGGAATACCAGCACCTGGTTTCCTGCGGCGTCCTGCCGCTGATGCGTGGGCACCAGCTCACCCTGGCGGACCGTCAGGTTCGCAGGCACATACTGAATTTGATGTGCCGCAATGAAACGCAGTGGAAGCTGGGGCTGCCAACGGATGTACGCGAGGCAATCGTCGGGCGGCTCCGCCAGCCCGAAACCGACGGCCTGTTGGAATTGCTGCCGGGCGGGGTCCGGATTACGCAACGGGGCAGGCGGTTTATGCGCAACATCTGTATGGCGTTCGATCTGCGATTGCACGAAAAATCCCCGGAAACACGTTTATTTTCTATGACCGTTTAACCTAACTTTACTACTATGAAAACAATAATAGTACCCGTAGATTTTTCAGAACAATCCGAGTATGCCCTGAAGCTCGCGGCCTCCCTGGCCAAATCGAACGAGGGGGAAATCATTGTCCTGCACATGCTGGAACTCAATTACGCGATGATCTCCTCGGCGGAGTCCTTCCACCCCGAGCAGATGGTCCTGTTGTTGAAGGCGGCGGAAAAACGCCTGGAGGATTTTCTCGACAAGCCCTATCTGAAGGGGGTTGGGATTACCCCGGTGATTAAACACTACAAGGTGTTCTCCGAGGTGAATGACATTGTGGAACGGCATAACGCAGACCTCATTGTGATGGGGTCCCACGGTTCGGACGGGCTCAAGGAACTCTTCTTCGGTTCGAATGCCGAGAAGGTGGTCCGCAATGCGGAAGTGCCTGTCCTGGTAGTCAAAAAGGACCGGCCCGATTTTCAGGTAGACACTTTTGTCTTTGCGTGCGATTTCCGGGAAGAAAGCCTGGGGGTGTTCCGCGAGGCCCAGAAAATTGCCGGCCTGTTCGGCGCCTCTTTCCGACCAGTCTATATCAATATCCCCGGGGACAACTTCATGAGTACCCGGGAGATCAATGAGCAGATATCCCGTTTCCTGAACAAGGCCAAGGCCGGCCTGGAAGTAGACATTTTTAACGATTACAGCGTGGAGCGCGGCGTGCTCGCCTACAGCGAGGATGTCGGTGCCGACCTGATCGGTGTTCCCACCCACGGCAGGAAAGGCCTGACCCATTTCTTTATGGGGAGCATCGGGGAGGACATTGCAAACCACTCGAGCATCCCGGTACTGACCTTCCGGATTTAAAGTGGCGATCGGCCCGGCGGCCGGGCCGTCTACCCAATGAGTTCCATGGCGTCGGGGTCCCAGCGTACCGGGCGGGAGCTGTAATAACTCTCGTTGGCCAGCAGGGCGGCCCCGGCGGCCCGCAAGCCGAAGGTGGGGTCCTGTACGACACTCCGGTTGCCGCGCACGGCATCGAAGAAATTGTAGAAGTGGTCGTAATGCCCGCCTTTATACCCCCGGGGGGCCTCATAGACGGTTTCCCCCAGGGTCAGGTTGGCGCTGCGCTGGTTGCCGAGAGCCTCCTCGTATGCCGCCTGCAACAAGGCCTGGTTGGCTTCGGTCTGCGCGATCATCGAATATCCCCCGGGTATGAGGTCCATTTTGGTGCGCTGCAAACGCACCGAATTCTGACCCACTTCCATCGAGCCTTCGGTACCTACCAGGCGAAAGCCGCCCCCACCGCCGCCCCCGGCGATAAAATTGACCCGGAAAGAGGCATTAAATGCCGCATGGGTTGCTGTCTTTGGGTAATCGTAAAAGGTCAGGGTCACGTCCGGGACGTCCCGGCCGTCTTCCCAGAAGCGCAGCCCGCCCGTGGATTGCGCCCGCACCGGCCCGTTGGAACTCAGGATGTAGTTGAGGGTTGAAAAGGCGTGTACAAACAAATCGCCGGCCACCCCGGTGCCGTAATCCCGGTAATTCCTCCAGCGGAAAAACCGGGTGTTGTCGTAAGGCACTTCCGGGGCGCGGCCCAGGAAGGTGTCAAAATCCACCGTCTGCGGGTTGGCATCCGGGGGGATCGGGTATTGCCAGGCGCCTTCCGCACTATACCGGTCGTTGTACATGTCCAGCATGACGATATCGCCGATGGCCCCGGCCTCGTAGAGCTCCCGGGCCTTTTCATTTCCCAGGGAGGACATGCCCTGGCTGCCCACCTGGCAAACCACGCCGGTCCGTTTCTGGGCGGCAATGATTTCATGGCCTTCTTCAAATCGCTGCACCATGGGTTTTTCACAGTAAACGGCCTTGCCCGCATTCAGGGCGTCTATCGTAATTTGTTTGTGCCAGTGGTCCGGGGTGGCCACAATGACAGCGTCGATATCTTCCCGGGCCAGGAGTTCCCGGTAATCACGGGTTTTGAAGAGCCCCCCGCCCCAGAGTTCCTCGGCACGTGTGAGCCTGCCTGTGTAGAGGTCGCATACGCCCACCAGTTGGACCCCGTCCACTTCCAGGGCGGAGCGCGTATCAAAAATACCCTGTATCCCGCAGCCGATCAGGCCCAGTTGCACCTGGTCGTTGGCGCTGAACGCCTTGTACTTCCGCTCCATTGTGGAACCGCGGTTTTCCGCGCGTAATATATAGGGGCCGGCTGTGAGGCCGGCCGTAGCCAGGGTGGTTTTTTTCAGGAAGGACCTCCGGGAGGAACTGGGATGTTTCATGCTGTTTAGAGATGTTTGGTTTGTTTGACGAGAAAGATAATCCATTCTCATTTCCGGCACAAACCGTGGCCATTACGGATGGCATTCCACCTCGGCGGCAAGCCCATGCCCGGGGGCCCGGGGGGAAACGTACGGGATGCCTAACCCCATGCCCCTGAGGATAAACAGCAGGCCAATAAGCACGACCAGTACCGGGATGGCCCGCCTGAGCCGGCCGGCCCACTGGCCTTTGAGGAACTTCCCGAACAGGGCCGCTGCGCTCATCAGCGGCAGGGTACCCAGGCCGAACACGACCATATAGGCCATGCCCTGCAACACGGTTCCGCCCGCCATCGCCCCGATCACGGCCATATAGACGAGGCCGCACGGCAGGAATCCATTGAGGAAACCGATGGTCAGAAAAGTATCCGGGGTACGTCTTTTCAATTGCCCTCCCAGGGCGTCCTTCAACCGGCGCACAGCCTGGTAAACCGGGCGGACCATCCAGCGGTTCCTAAATCGTTGCCAGGGGAGGAGGACTGCCAGGATCATCAGCACCCCGAGGAAAATCGAGAGTTTTTGCTGGAACCCAAACAGGTAGAGCCCGCGGCCCACCAGGCCGAATACCCCGCCGATGATGCCGTAGGCGAGGAGCCTGCCCCCGTGGTACAGGCCGAGTTGCAGGTACCGCCTGCCGGCAGACTGCCGGTCCAGGGGAAGCATCATGGCGATTGGCCCGCACATTCCGATGCAGTGCAGGCTTCCCATGAGTCCCAATAAGATGGCAGTTGCGAGCAAGTCCCCGTCGTTTTAGGTTCGTATTTGTCGTTTCAGCCCCGATGGTCCCGGATGGCCCCCGATCAGTAGGTCAGCCGGGTCCGGTACAGGTATTTTTCCCCTTGGTATTCCCAGTCGATACGCAGGTCCCAGCGCCCCTCTACCAATCGGTCTGACGGAATCCGCTGCAGGGAGTCCCCGGGCTGGATGGGCCATTCAAAATCCAGTTTTTCGTTGGACGGCCTGTACAATCCGATCGTGCCCCGGATAGCGGCCGGGTCCATCTGTTCCGGCAGTCGGATGGCGAGGCCATCGGGAAGCCGCCGGATGGTAACCGCACCCCCGGAATCCTTCAGGTTGGCCGAGGCATCCAGCTCTTGCTGGTATTCCAGTTCCTTTTTATAATAGGAGTCGGTGACCATGTCGTGTTCGGCCCGCGGATCGGCGCTCGCCTGGATTACGAAATACAGGATAAACCCGATAAACCCAATAAAAGCGATAACAATCCCGGTGCCCCAGTTGATTTTCATAGCGTGCTATTTGTACGTTCTCGGCGCCAGAAAACGGGTCGCCGTGGTTTCGATTAATTCCTCCCCGCTGTAGACCCCGATCCGGAGCTTATCCTGGTCGCCGTTGAGCTCGGTTTCCGGGATGTCGATGAACAGTGTCCCTTCGAACAGTTCCTGCGCCGGCACGGCAAAGCCGTCGCCTTTGACAAAAGTGATTGTCCCGGGGTGGGAAAGCAGCCGGAAATGGACGTCCGGGATTTCCCGGGTGGTTTTGTTGACCAGTTTGTAGGTGTACACATTGCTGATTACCTGGTTCTCCTTTCGCTGGTACAACTGGCCGGGCAGCCTGAGGATGGATGCTTCCAGGTCATTCCTCAGGAACAACATGCCGATAAACACCCCGGTCAGGATGGTCAGTACGGCGGCATACCCTTTCATCCTGGGGGTAAACCGGAATTTCTTCTTGCGGGCGATCTCGTCCTCGCTCGCGTAGCGGATCAGGCCTTTCGGGAGGTTTACCTTCTCCATGATCGTGTCGCACTCGTCGATGCAGGCCGTGCAGTTCACGCATTCCAGCTGGGTGCCGTTGCGGATGTCGATACCCGTGGGGCAGACGTGGACGCATTGCAGGCAATCGATGCAATCCCCGTAGCCAAGGGCACTGCGGTCTTCCCCCTTGCGGAATTTTTTACGGCCTTTTTCAGCCTCGCCCCGTTTGTAGTCGTAGGCGACCACGATCGACTTATCGTCCAGCAGGGCCCCCTGCATCCGACCGTAGGGGCACGCGATGATGCAAACCTGTTCCCTGAACCAGGCAAAGACAAAATAAAAGACCCCTGTAAAAATGAGCAACGCCACCAGGGTCCCCATATGGGCGGCCGGGCCATCCTGTACATAGCGCAGTAAGGTGTCGCTCCCGATCAGGTAAGCGAGGAACACATTGGCGATCCCGAAGGAGATCAGAAAGAACACTGCCCATTTGGTCAGCCTCTTGCGGATCTTCACCGCGTTCCACGGTTGCCGGTCCAGGCGGATCTGGGCACCCCGGTCCCCGTCGATCCAGTATTCAATGCGCCGGAATACCATTTCCATAAAGATGGTTTGCGGGCACATCCAGCCGCAAAAGATCCGTCCGAATGCCGTGGTGAAGAGCGCGATGAAAATCACGCCGATGATCATGGAGATCACCACCAGGTGGAAATCCTGGGGCCAGAAGGGGAGGCCGAAAATATTAAACCGCCTCTCCAGAACGTTGAAGAGCATAAACTGGTTCCCGTTCACATAGATGAACGGGGAGGCAATCAGGATAAGCAACAGGGCGTAGCTCACCCACTTGCGGTAGGTGTAGAACCTGCCGCTGGGCTTTTTTGGGAAAATCCAGGCGCGTTTACCCGCTTCATCAATGGTGCCTATGGAATCCCGGAACCGTTCGTCCTTGCTCATTTCATTCCTTTTTCAATCCTCCGCAGGGCTCCGTCCGCATGGGCTTATTGGTCCGACTCGGTTTCCAGCGGGTTGGGGGTATCCGTTTCGATGATAACTTCCACGCCCGAACTGTCTGTTTCCACCTCCACGCGGTCTACCGGTGCGTCCGGGTCCACGTAGAGTTCTCCTTCCGGGGCTTTGGCATCGGGCGGGTTTGTGCCGTGCATCCCGACGATATAGCTGGCCACCTGGGCAATTTCGCTGGGCTTCAGGTTGGTCTTCCAGGCCACCATCCCCTTTCCGTCGCGGCCCCCTTCTGAGATCGTGTTGAAGATGTTGCGGATGCCCCCGCCGAGGATCCAGTAATCATCCGTCAGGTTCGGGCCGATAGAACCGCCCCCGTCCATTTTATGGCAGACCGCGCAATTGCCGGAAAATATCGCTTCCCCGGCCGCCAGGTCTGAGGGCTCCGTAAGCAGCTCCACAGTACTCGCGTCCACCAGGTCCACGGCGGTGCGCTTGTATTCCGCCACGGCTTCCCGGGCTGCAATCATCTCCTTCTCGAATTCGGTTTGCTGGTCGTCCCCGTTGAATACATGGTAGCGGAACATATAAATCACACTGAAAATAATGGTGATATAAAAGGAATACACCCACCAGGGCGGCAGCCGGTTGTCCAGTTCCCGGATGCCGTCGTAATTGTGGTCCAGGATAATCTCGCCCTCTTCTTCGATAGGGCGGGACCCGAGCAGTTTCTTGTAGATGCGCATACCCCATTCCCAGCGCCAGGGCCGGGCTTTCTTTTCCAGGTAGCGCTGCTGGGCAGCGGGGTCCAGGGTGCGGAACAGGACATTTTCAATGCCCCGCATCATGAGTTCCACGGCTATGAGTACCACCAGGACCACCACCAGGAAAAGCCCTGCAGCCGGATGGGCGATAAATGCGGGTTGGTCGCCTGAATCGATAAAATATTCCATCAGGCCGAATATCAAAAAGAACAGCACGGGGATCCGGATCCACCAGGGGATTGATTGTCTCATTTTTCAGTTGGTTTTGGTTGTTCGTCCTCCAGGGGCAATTCACTCATTTCTTTCACGTGTTGTTTCGAGGCGGTGAGCACCCACCAGAACAACAATACAAAGAAGACAAAGAAGATCAACAGGGAGATCATCGGGTAGTTGGCCACCCCGTCGATTGTCTCCATATAGTTTTTGACAAATTTCATCATGGCTTATGGTTTTTCGGAGGCAACTTCGCTGCCCTGTTCGATTTTGATATCCGTCCCCAGTCGCTGCAGGTAGGCAATCATCGCGACGATTTCCCGGTCGCGCATCTCTACGAAGGGCTCCCCGGTCTCCTGTGCGTTTTGTTTCTGGTTTTCATAGCTCCGGGCAAATTCCGGGTCCGTATACAGGTTCTGTTCTATTTGGGCAGCCTGGGCCTCCATGGACTCAAAGGCACCCTCGATATCCGCCTCCGTATAGGGCACGCCCAGGGTTACCATGGCCCGCATCTTGTCCTGTATGCCGCTGCGGTCGTGCTCGTCCCGGATCAGCCACTGGTAGGCGGGCATGATGGATCCGGAAGAAGTGCTTTGCGGGTCGTAAAAGTGGTTCAGGTGCCAGTTGTCCGAATACTTGCCACCAACCCGCAGCAGGTCGGGCCCGGTGCGTTTGCTTCCCCACAGGAAGGGGTGGTCGTATACGAATTCGCCGGCCTTGGCGTATTCCCCGTAACGCTCCACCTCGCTCCGGAAGGGGCGCACCATCTGTGAGTGGCAACTGACGCAGCCTTCGCGGATGTAGAGGTCGCGTCCCTCGAGTTCCAGGGGGGTATAGGGGGTGACGCTCGTGATGGTCGGGATATTCGATTTCACTAGCAAAGTGGGGATTATCTGGACCGCCCCGCCAATCAGGATGGCGATGGTGGCCAGGATGGTCAGTTGCACAGGTTTCCGCTCCAGCCAGGTATGGAAGGTTTCCCCCGCCAGGCGTTTGCGGCTCACACGTTTCAGGGGTGCGGCTTCTGCCAGCTCGTCGCTGACGGCCTGCCCGCCGCGGATGGTGACGACGATATTGTACAACATCACAAATACGCCCACCAGGTAGAGGGTCCCTCCGATTGCACGCATCCAGTACATGGGCATGATTTCCTGGACAGTTTCCAGGAAGTTCCCGTAGACAAGGGTACCGTCCGGGTTGAAGTCTTTCCACATAAGTGCCTGGGTGAATCCAGCAACATACATGGGCAGCGCATAGAGGACGATCCCCAGGGTGCCGATCCAGAAGTGGAAGTTGGCGAGTTTGACCGAGAACAGATCCGTTTTATAGAGCCGCGGCACCATCCAGTAGACCATGCCAAAAGCCAGAAAGCCATTCCAGGCCAGGGCCCCCACGTGGACGTGGGCGATAATCCAGTCGCTGAAGTGGGCAATGGCGTTGATATTTTTCAGGGACAGCATGGGCCCTTCAAAGGTGGCCATCCCATAGCCGGTGATTGCCACCACCATGAATTTGAGCACCGGGCTCGTCCGGACCTTGTCCCAGGCGCCCCGCAGGGTAAGCAGCCCGTTGATCATCCCGCCCCAGGATGGCGCGATCAGCATCACCGAAAAGGTAACCCCGAGGTTTTGGGCCCAGTCGGGCAGGGAGGTGTAAAGCAGGTGGTGCGGCCCGGCCCAGATATAGATAAAAATCAGCGACCAGAAGTGGACGATGGAGAGCCTGTAGGAATAGATCGGCCGGTTGGCTGCCTTGGGTACAAAATAGTACATGAGCCCCAGAAAGGGCGTGGTCAGGAAAAAGGCCACAGCGTTGTGTCCGTACCACCACTGCACGAGTGCATCCTGGACCCCGGCGTAAACAGAATAACTCTTCAGGGCGCTCACCGGCAGTTCCAGGCTGTTGAAAATATGCAACACGGCAACCGTGACGATGGTAGCCAGGTAAAACCAGATGGCCACGTACAAATGCCGCTGTCTGCGCTTGAGGACCGTCCCGATGAAGTTCCAGGCAAAGACCACCCAGACCAGCGTGATGGCGATATCGATCGGCCATTCGAGCTCGGCGTACTCCTTGGAGGTGGTATACCCCAGGGGCAGGGTCAGTGCCGCCGATACGATGATCAGCTGCCAGCCCCAGAAATTGATGTTGCTCAGGGCGTCGCTGTACATGCGCGCCTTGAGGAGCCGCTGGGTGGAGTAATAGACCCCGGCAAAAATGGCGTTCCCCACAAAGGCGAAGATCACGGCATTTGTGTGGAGCGGCCGGAGCCGTCCGAAACTCAGCCAGGAAATGCCGTCTGTAAGGTTGGGAAACAGGAACATAAAGGCGAGCAGGAGCCCTACCAGCATCCCTACGATGCCCCACAGCATGGTGGCATAGAGGAATTTCTGAACGATCTTGTTGTCGTATTTAAACTGTTCGACTTCCATAGAAAGTAACTATTTGTTGGATGGTTTTGAAGGATTCTCTTTTTTGTCGGGCTCCCCGGAGGTGACGAGTTCGTCGTCGAAGAGCATGCGCACGGAAGGCGTATAGGAATCGTCGTACTGCCCCCTCCGGACGGAGATGACGAATACCACGAAGAATACCAGGGCCACAGCGACGCTGATGGCCAGCAATAAGTAGATAACGCTCATTCCCGATTGGGTTTTGGCTGTAAAACTAGCCCTGTAACCAGGGGCAAAACATGATATTTGTCAGCCATTCGCATTTATTTCAATTTACGACCGGTCCGGTTTTCGATCGGTCCAGTTTCCGACCGATCCAGTTGGTGGCAGCGGTGGTAAAGGCCACAATACTGATGGAGCTCAGCGGCATCAGGATGGCGGCAACTACCGGCTCTAGCCTGCCGGTCACTGCAAACCACAGCCCCACTGCGTTATACATCAATGACAGCACGAGGCTCAGCCGGATGATTCCCATCGCCCTTTTGGTAAGGCCCAAAAAGGCATCCAGGCGGGTGAACTGCCGGCTGTCCAGGATGGCGTCGCAGGCCGGGGTAAATAAATTGGCGTCTTCCGAAACCGCGATGCCCACCTCCGCCTGCGCCAGGGCCCCGGCGTCATTCAACCCGTCGCCCACCATGGCCACCTGCCGCCCGTTTTGCTGCAACTCCCTGACAAAATGGAGTTTGTCCCCCGGTTGCTGATTGAAGTAAGCAGGGGTGAGCGGGGGCAGCAGGGCCTCCAGGGCCTCCTTCTCGGAGGCATTGTCCCCGGAGAGGACAGCGAGTTCGTATCGGGGAGCCAGCCTGCTGAATAATCCGGCGGCTCCCTCCCGATATGCATTGCGGATATTGAAACACCCCTTGTAACCTGTCGCCGTGCGGACGTGTACTTCGGACCCGGCACTTTCCACCGCGTTTTTCTCCGATGCCGCCAATCGGGTGGCTTCCCTTTCCGGTACGGATGTCTCGTCCTGCACAAACCCCCGGGAACCCACCTTAAAGTAGTACCCTTCGGCTCCGCCTTCCAGGCCCTGCCCCAGGTACTCATGGAAATGGTCCAGGGGGACGATGCCCAGGGGTTCCAGCTGCCGGTAAAGCGTTTGGCTGAGCGGATGGCCGGAGGCCCGGAGCAGGTTCTTCAATACCCGCGCTTCGCGGGGGTCCAGCGGGATGCCCTTGTATGTAATCTGGTTTTGGCGGGTGGTGCTGATGGTGCCTGTTTTGTCGAACAGGATGGTATCGGCTTTGGCCATGCGCTCCAACGCATTTGTATCCTTCACATAAAACCCCTTGCGGCCAAAGATCCGCAGCAGGTTTCCCAGCGTAAATGGCGCCGCCAGGGCAATGGCGCAAGGACACGCGATGATCAGTACTGCCGTGAAGACGTCCAGGGAACGGTCCGGGTCGATTGCCAACCAGATACCAGCCGATACACTGGCAATGGTCAGTACGGCCAGTGTAAACCGCTTTCCGATCCGGTCCGTGAAATTCCGGAAGCTGCCGCGGGCCTGTCCCGAAAATGCGGAATCGCTCCACAGTTCGGTCAGGTAGCTCTGCGAGACTTCCCGCAGCACGCGAATCTCAATGGGCCCCTGCAGTTGTTTGCCCCCGGCATAGAGCGTGTCCCCTGCCTTTTTCGATACGGGCCGGGCTTCCCCAGTGACAAAGCTGTAATCGATCTGCCCCGTCCCACTCAGGAGTACGGCATCCGCAGGGATCAGGGAGTTGTTCCGGATGAGCAATTGGTCTCCCGGGGCGACTTCGTAGACCGGGATATTCGTTTCAGCGCCATCCGGCCCGATGCGGGTGACAGCAATGGGGAAGTAGGATTTATAATCCCTTTCAAAAGTCAGGTGGGCGTAGGTGCGCTGCTGGAAGAACCGGCCGAGCAACAGGAAGAATACCAGTCCCGCCAGGCTATCGAAGAACCCGCTGCCGAGGTCCCAGGTGATCTCCACCGTACTCCGGATAAAGAGGGTGAGGATGCCCAGGGCAATTGGCAGGTCGATATTCAGCAAGCCCGAGCGCAGGCCTTTCCAGGCAGTCCGGAGGTACCCCATCCCGGAGTAGAATACCACCGGGACCGAAAAGCTGAACATCAGCCAGCGGAAAAGGACCTTGTATTTTTCCAGCCAGTACTCCCCGCTTTCAAAATATTCCGG
>CAXQQM010000031.1:0-6636 GCA_964226055.1 Robiginitalea sp.
GAATCTTTTTCCGCTTGATGGATATAGGCCCGGAGCCTCTTGAAAATCTGGGCGCAAATATACGAAGAGTTTTGGCAATCCCAAATGCAAATAAATTTTTTTTCGAATAGTTTTTAGTACTTTTGCGGCAGCTGTATAAAAGCCTCCAATAACATGCTAAAGTCCCTGTATTTCGCACTTTTCACCCTGTTCCTGACCGGTGGCACCACCGCCCAGGAATTGTCGGGTTACTCCTTGCGGAAAGGGGATGTATTTACGGTGGAACAACGGTCGGAACAGACAGTTTACCAGGAGCTGGGGGAAACAGGCCATGAACTAACCAACCGGTTGACAGCCATCCTCGAATTTCAGGTTCGGGAAGTCCGGGACAGCACCTTTGTACTGGAGATGCGGTTCAGGGACCTGTTCTTCCGGATTGAAAGCAGTTCGCAGGGACAACTCCTGAACGTACGGGCACGGGAACCGGGAAAGACGGACCTTCGCTCCCGTATGTTCAGACACCTGATCGATGTTCCCGTCACGATGGAAATAACGCGCAGCGGCGAGGTGCGATCCGTTGCCGGGGGTGATGCCCTGGTGGATGGCATGCTGGCCGGTTCGGGCCTGAATACGGGAGTCGAGCGGACAGCCCTGAGGGAATCCCTGCTGGCGGACTACAGTTCGGAGGCCCTTGCAGCCAGCTTCGAACAATTGACCTATTTTTATCCGGACCGCACAGTGCTCCCCGGGGGCCAATGGAAAAACCGGTACGAGGGAAAACTCCAGGCGGCCAACACCTGGACGCTGGATACCGTAGCGGGTGGCAGCGCCTCGATCAGCGGCCATGCAACCATCCTGTTGAAGGAACATTCGGATTCGTCCGGAAGCGCCCTGAAGGGCAAGCAAGAGATGCTGGTGGAGACTGAAGCCGGCAGCGGCTTTGTGAGTAAAATGGTCGTCTCCGGAGAGGCTTCCGGGCAGACCCCGATGGGGGCCCCGGGCACAGCTCTTGTGCCGACAAGGATTCATATGAAAAGCACCTACACGCTAATAGACCACAAACATGTTCAATAAAAACATCAAAATCGTCCTAGCTTTTTTGATTACCGGATATGCCGGATACCAGTTTTATGAAGGTGAAATCGGCAACGGCATTATGCTGGTGCTCCTGGCACTCATTTTCGTATTCCTGTACTTCAGGAACGAATTAATCCTCCTGGCCTTTTTACGCATGCGGAAACAGGACCTGGAGGGCACCGAAAAATGGCTCGGGAAAATCCGGAACCCCCAGTCGGCGTTGACCACCAAGCAACAAGGCTATTACGAATACCTCCACGGGATTATCTACTCCCAGAAAAACCTGACACAAGCCGAAAAGCACTTTCGCAAAGCCCTGAAACTCGGTTTGAACATGGATTACGACGTCGCCATGGCCAAACTGAGCCTGGCCGGGATCGCCATGCAGAAACGGCGGAAACGGGAGGCAACCACACTGCTTTCCGAGGCCAAGAAACTCGATAAAAACAACATGCTTACCGAGCAAATCCGCATGATGCAGCAGCAGCTGAAACGGATTTGACGATTTTGTAATTTGCTAATTTGTCAATTTGGAAATTTGCCTATGAGGCAGGGGGGCGTTTTGTCAATTTGGAATGGCGTTTAACGGGTGAAGTGGAAAATTTGCCGCGGGAAATTCCGGAGGTGCAGTCCTGGAGTAAGGGGGCCTAAAGCCTGTTTTAGAGCAAGGGGGCCCATAGCCGGTTGAGGGATTCCTGCAGTTTTCGGGAGATTCCCCTTTCCTCCCAGCGTTGGAGTTCCACCTCTTCGGATTCTTCCAGGTCGCGGAGAAAGACCTCCTTTAACTGTTGGGCTTTGGTCTTGCTGTACAGCAGCGCATTGATCTCAAAGTTGATCGAAAAGCTCCGGTAATCCATATTGGCCGTCCCGATACTGGTAAAAGTATCGTCCATTACCATCGTCTTGGCATGCACAAACCCCTTATTGTAACGGAAGATACGCACCCCCGAACGCAGCATGGATTCGATGTAGGAATCCGTCGCGTACTGGGCCGCCCAGGAATCGGACTGGTACGGGATGATTACCCGGACATCCACCCCGGATCGGGCCGCCGTGGTCATGGCGGTCATGATGGAGGCATTCGGGATCATGTAAGGCGTGGTGATATACACGTACTCCCGGGCCGTATTAATGGCCGTAAACAGCGCTTCCATGATATTTGCGTAGTCGGAATCCGGGCCGCTGGCGGCAATCTGGACGGCCACCGGGTCCTGGGAATCGGGTTTGGTATCCGGGAACAGGTTTTTTTGGATGGAGGTGATGTCATCGGATACAAAATCCCACGACAACAAAAAGCTCGCCTGCAGGGAACCCGTTGCAGGCCCCTGGATTCGAAGGTGCGTGTCCCGCCAGAACCTCGGGTTTTCCAGGGAATTGTCGTATTTCCTGCGGATATTGATCCCGCCCACATAGCCAGTTATCCCGTCGATCACAATGATCTTCCGGTGGTCCCGGTAGTTGAATTTCCCGGTGAACCGGGTAAACAGAACAGGCATAAACGGAAAATGTTCCACACCACTTTCCGTCATCCGCTTCTTGGTGCTGCCGGAGAGTTTGCTCCCCACATCGTCGTAGATCACCCGCACGGTCACCCCTTCCCGGGCCTTACGGCAAAGCGTGTCGATGATCGGCAGGCCGGCGGCGTCGTCGTATAAGACAAAATACTCCAGGTGAATATGGTCGGTTGCCTTTTCGAGGTCCTCCAGCAAACGGGGGAACTTGGCCTCCCCGTTGATCAGGATTTCCACTTTATTTTCATAGGTCAAAACGGAGCGATCGTTGTAGTGCAGCAGTTGATACACGCGGTACAGCCCGGGGCCGAAGCGCTTTTCAAAATCGGATTGCTGCTCCGGGGTCATCCCGAATTGCTCCCGCCAATCCTTCAGCCGGGTATTGTCCGTCAGGTATTTCTTTTCGAAAATCTTGTTCTTCCGATGGTCGATCCCGAACAGGTAATAGACCAGCAGCCCGAGGAACGGCAAGGTGGCCAGGGCAAAAAGGTAGGAAAGCGTTTTTACCGGGTTGTCGTTTTTGAGCAGGACGATTACGGCAATGACAATGGCCAGCAGGTAATTTACCAGCAGGAGAAATGCCCAGAGATTATCCTGCAGATAGTCCGACATCAGGGCCCGGTCTTATAATAGCCTTTGTGGGGGATGGCGATCTGGTATTTCTTCCGGGAAGCATTGTTCAGGTGGGGTTCCCGAAGCCAGGGGTTGTGTCGTTTAAGGATTTTATAGTTAATCTCGTACTGGCTGGCGAATTCCGCAAAATCACGGACCGCCGTATCCACCTCCACCGAAAAGGTGGGGACCTCGCTGTACATGTCATCCTTATCGATTACGAATCCGTACTTGTCCGGGTGCGAGAGGATTTCCTTAATGGCCAGGATCCGGAACACGTAACGGCCGGTTTCCGCCCCGAGCAACAGGTCGTAGTAGTCGTTTACTTTCTGTATCCCCATATAGCGGTCGATTGAACCGGTACCCGTATTGTAGACTGCGGCGGCCATCGTCCAGGAACCGTATTTATCCCGGTAGCGCTTGAGGTAGCGGCACGCCACTTCCGTGGCTTTCTCCAGGTGGTACCGTTCGTCAACATTGTCGTTGATTTCCAGGCCGTATTCCCTGCCCGTGGCCTTCATGATCTGCCAGAAGCCTGTGGCCCCGGCAGGGGATACCACATTCTCCAACCCGCTCTCCGCTACCGCCAGGTATTTAAAATCGTCGGGGACGCCATTCTTGGCCAGGATGGGTTCGATAACCGGGAAATATTTGTGGGCCCGCTTCATCAGCAGCAAAGCATTGGACTGCCAGTAGGTATTCACCAAAAACTCCCGATCCACGCGCTCCATGATTTCCGGGTCGTCCTGGGGAACCGGTTCCCCGGCAAAATTCAGGTCCCCGGGGATATCGATGGCCGAAATCCGGTAAGCAGGGGAAACGTTCTTGTCCTGAACGTCCACAGTTTCAGGCGCCTCCGTAGTTTCGGGTGTCTCCCCGGCGGGTTCCGCGGTTTGCTGGACGGCAAATACCAGGGTGCTGACCACGCTGATCAGGCCGATCAGCATCAGGGCGTTCTTGAGAAGTCGCATAGGAAAGGGATTAAGGATTTATACCAAAGGTATTAAATAGAACTCCCATCTTGCAAAATAATTGCAGGCAACCGTTCATTGAGCCAGCGGTGCCGGTGGAGGATCATCGTATGGGTTCCGCCAGGCACGGGAATACAATCTCCGACATAAACCATCGGGAAGACCGCATCTTTTTCCCCATGCAGGTGCACCAGGCCGGGTACCGGTTCTTCCCTGGCCCAATTTACAATCTGGTCGATGGACCAGTCCAGGTACGCGGTATCCCGGACGCCCAGGTACCGCTCGTAGAGTTTCAACCGCTTCCCGAGGGATTCCCCGAAGGCGTACCGCGCCAGGACATCCACATTGTTGACAAGGGATGTGGGCAGGAGTTTATGGAGTTTCGTATACCGGGCGATAAGCAATCGCCTAGGCATTTCCCGCCGACATTTGACGCTCGAAATAATTATCACCTTGCGGACATCCAAAAAGCGCGTCATCTCCTGAACGAGCATCCCGCCAAAGGAAACCCCGATCAGCACGGGGTTGGCCTCCTTCACCTGCTCACTCATCCTGCGGGCATAATCCCCCAGGTCCATCCCCGGCTCTGGCAAAAACCAATCGAGCAGGTGGATCCGGAAGCGGTCCTCAGGCAATCGGATATTTTCAAAGATATCCGGGCTGGCTGCCAGGCCAGGCATCAGGTACACGTGTACCACGCTAGAATCGGGATCCTTCAAAACCGACTAAATCTTAGGTTTTTAGCATTATTTTGCCTAATTTTGATCGCTATCGGTGCTATTTTTTGCATATATGAATAGTCGCGCCCGGTGCTTCCAAATTACGACACTCCATAGTTCGTAATTTTTTTATCTGAAACCAAAATTAAATCACAACATATGAGCGAGCTGGCAATTAAGGACAATAGCTTCCTGCGTCAATTTGAAACGCGGGTTAATGGGCATCTGGCCAAGATTGAGTATTCCTCCCAGGAACGGAAAGTATTCCTGACCAAACTGGTCATTCCGGAAACCATCACCCGGGAGGGCTTCAAGGAAGAGTTTATCAAGGCCGTATTGAACCACATCCAGGAGCAAAACCTCCGTGTAGTCCCGACCAGTCCGCAAATTGCCGGTTTTCTGAGGAAAAACAGGCAGTATAAGGAAATGCTTCCCGTCGGCATCCGAATCTGATTGCCGAATCAGCGATTCAAAGACCTGGTTTCCAGGCTAGCATCCCGGTTGAAGAACCGGGTTTTTTATTTTCCGGAGGCATGGGATCAAACGGCAAAAGCCCGGGACACAGGCTCCATACGCACCAGGCCGTCCGCGTCGATTTCCGTCAGCCGGACGCGCGTTGTGGTGCCTGTCAAAGCGGGGTCCCAAGGGGCTTTGACCTTTACGTAGTTCCCGGTAAACCCATGGATGTAGCCCTTTTTGTTTTCACCCTCGAAAAGAACAGTTTGTTCGGTTCCCAGTTGGCCCTGGTAGAACGCCCGTCGTTTCTTGGCCGAGAGGCTGCGGAGCATCTTGCTGCGACGACTGCGCTCGGCAGGCGGCACCACCCCATCCATTTTAGCGGCCGGCGTATCGGCCCGTTCCGAATACGTGAAGACATGCAGGTAGGAGACCTCCAGCCCGTGCAGGAAATCGTACGTTTCCATAAAGTGCTCTTCTGTTTCCCCGGGGAACCCGACAATGACGTCTACCCCGATACAGGCATGGGGCATGACTTCCCGGATTCGGGCCACGCGTTCCGCGTACAACCCCCGCATATACCTCCTGCGCATCCGCCTGAGCATCGTATTGCTCCCACTTTGCAGCGGTATATGGAAGTGCGGTACGAAATGTCGGCTGCCCGCCACAAAATCAATCGTGTCATTCTTCAGCAGGTTCGGTTCGATAGACGAAATCCGGATGCGTTCGATACCGGGCACCTCATCGAGGGCCCGCACCAGGTCCAAAAAGGTGTGTTTGTGGCGCTTATCCCCGTTTTCACCCTTCCCGTAATCCCCGATGTTGACCCCTGTGAGGACAATTTCCCGTATCCCCCGTGCCGATATTTCCCGGGCGTTATCCAGGACATTCTCCAGGGTGTCACTTCGGGAAATCCCGCGAGCCAGCGGGATGGTGCAGTAGGTGCACTTGTAATCGCATCCGTCCTGTACTTTGAGGAAGGCCCGGGTGCGGTCGCCAATGGCATAGCTGCCCACATAAAAGTCCGCTTCCCGGATCTCGCAGGAGTGCACCTCCCCCATATCGTTCTTGGAAAGGTCGTCCAGGTACCGGGCCAGGTTGAATTTCTCCGTAGCCCCCAGGACCAGGTCCACGCCGGGGATGGCGGCGATCTCATCGGGTTTGAGCTGGGCATAGCACCCCACAACAGCAACGAATGCCTCCGGGTTATTCCGCAGGGCCTGACGGACGACAGCCCGGCAGCGCTTATCCGCATTGTCGGTTACCGAGCAGGTGTTGATCACGTACAGGTCCGCGGATTGCCCGAATTCC
>CAXQQM010000032.1:0-6203 GCA_964226055.1 Robiginitalea sp.
CTCCGCGGTGGAATTGTCGGCACGGGGCTGGTTTTCCCCGTACCATTTAACTGTAAACCGGTCCTCGTCTATACCCTGGGCAACCAGGTAGTTGACCACTGACTCGGCACGGCGCTGGCTGAGGCTCATATTGTAATCCTCCGGCCCGGCGCTGTCCGTATGTCCTTCCACCAAAATCACGGATTTCGGATATTCCTTAAAAATCCCTGCCAGTTTGTTCAGGGTAGTCACCGAGGCACCTTCAATGGCCGACTGGTTTGTGGCAAAATGGACCCCCTGATCCTGGGTGAAGGTAACGTTGATCCCCTCGCCTACCCGCTTTACTTCCGCGCCGGGAAGTTCTTCCTCGATTTTTTCGGCCTGACGATCCATCCGGTCCCCGATGTACCCGCCGGCAACCCCACCGACGACTCCGCCGATGATGGCACCGAGCACGGTATTGCCCTTGCCGACATTGTTCCCGACCACGCCGCCGATGACTGCGCCGCTACTGGCCCCGATTACGGCGCCTTTCTGTTTGTTGTTGGCATTCTTAACGGTATTGCAACCGAGTGCGAGCCCCAGGATCAGGATCCAGCTTGCCAGGTGTATGCGATAAGTTCTCATGGATTAATTTTTGGTGAATTGATAAACCACACTCACAGGTTGTCCGTCAACCTGGACATTGGAGCGCATTTGCATTTCAGTGGCCGACAGGTTTTCGATTGTCAGCCGGTACCCGTACCCGCCCGAGATGTCCTTGCGGTTTTCGTCGATGAACTTAAACTGGAAGGTCGGGTTATAGCTTTCGGGCTGTTCGATAACAGACCAGCGGAAAAACCGGTCGCCGCCGTTGCAGAGGCTTCCGGGTTCAATGGTATAGCGCCCCGTGCTGTTGTTGTCGCGGAAGAACCACTGACTGCCTTCGTAGCAAATGGCGTCTGCATCGTCAAACAGGGTCGCTTTAAAAGTCCCTTCGTTATTGGCGTAGACGATATCCGTAAGGGTCCACGTGCCACTGATCAGGTTGCGTTTTTCCCGCACGGCCTTGGAAACAGAGCAGGATTGGAGCCCAAATGCCGCCAGGAGTATTAGTGGGATTATGCGTTTCATAGAGGATTGTTTTGTTCGAGTCTATATACGGTGTTATCCCGGATCCAGACGTCGGTTCCTCCTAAAGATGCGCAATATCCCGAGGGAAACATTGCCCGATCCGATGAAATATGTACCCGCATACAGCGGTGAAGGTCCGCCAGGCCGGCTGGCGCCGCCTCAATAGGCGATTAACTCCTCGAGGGTGCGGAGCAACCGTTCTTTTGGGAGGAAGCCCGCTTCCAGGCTGCGGGCAAAGGGAACAGGTGTTTCCAGGGAAGCCACCCGGCGCACGGGTGCATCCAGGTATTCAAAACAATGCTCGGCAATCATGGCGGCCAGGTCGGAGCATACGCCTCCAAAAAGCGTATCCTCCTGCAGGAGCAATACTTTCCCGGTCCGTTGAACGGAATCAAAAACCGTCCCGGTGTCCAGCGGGCAAAGCGTCCTGAGATCGATCAGGTCGGCATCCGTGATTCCCAACGCATCCAGGGCTTCCATAGCCCAGTGTACCCCGGCGCCGTAAGTGATAACGCTTAATCCCGACCCCTCACGCAATCGCGCTGCCTGCCCAAAGGGCAGTGTAAAATAATCCTCAGGCACCTCCCCGTAAAGCGACCGGTAAAGGCCCTTATGCTCAAAGAACAACACCGGGTTCGGGTCCTCGATGGCCGTAGCGAGCAAGCCCTTGGCATCCGACGGGAAGGCCGGATAGGCGACCTTGAGGCCCGGGACCTTGGTAAACCAGGCCTCATTGGTCTGGGAGTGGAACGGCCCGGCCCCTACCCCGGCCCCGCAGGGCATCCGGATCACTACATCTGCGGGTTCCCCCCAGCGATAATGTACCTTGGCGAGGTAATTGACAATCGGATTAAACCCCGAGGTGACAAAATCCGAGAATTGCATCTCGACAACGGCCTTCATTCCCCCCAGGGAGAGCCCCATGGCCGTGGAGATGATGCCCGACTCGCAAATTGGTGTATTTCGCACCCGGTCCGTACCGAACTCCGACGCGAACCCTTCCGTCACCTTAAAGACGCCTCCGTATTCCGCAATATCCTGCCCCAGGAGTACCAGGTTATCGTGTCGCTGCATACTCTGCCTGAGTCCCTGGGAAACGGCATCGACCAGGCGGATGTTTCTTAGGTTTAAGCTTTTTTCAACTTGCTTAAAAACAAATGGTTTAAATACATCATTTAACTCATTGATTTCATCAAAATCTACAGCCGGTTGTGCAAAAGCCTCGTCCAGTGCCCTGTCGATTTCCTCCTGAATTTCCTTTTTGATCCGAACCTCGCGCACCTCGCTGAGGACCCCTGAGTCCCGAAGGAAGGCTGCATAGTTCTCCAGCGGGTCCCGCCGACCCCAGTGTTCCATCATCTCTTCCGGGACGTAGCGCGTACCGCTCGCTTCTTCGTGGCCGCGCATCCGGAATGTCTTGAATTCCACCAGGACCGGCCGGGGTTCCTCCCGCATACTGGCGCATAAACCGCTGATCTTCTGGTAGACCTCCAGGATGTTGTTGCCGTCCAGGATATGTGATTCCATCCCGTAGCCCACGCCCCGGTCGGCCAGGTTTTCGCAATTGTACTGCTCGGAAACGGGTGTGGACAGACCGTAGCCGTTGTTTTCAATACAGAAAAGCACTGGCAACCCCCAAACCGACGCAATATTCAGGGCTTCGTGGAAATCCCCTTCGCTGGTGGCTCCTTCGCCGGTAAACACGGCAGTCACCCGGCTGCGCCCCTGCAAGAGATCGGATAAGGCAATCCCATCGGCAACTCCCAGTTGCGGGCCCAGGTGTGAAATCATGCCGACAATGCGATGCTTCATACTCCCGAAATGGAAACTCCGGTCCCTTCCCTTGGTGAATCCGGCTGCCTTCCCCTGCCATTGCGCAAACAGGCGGTTCAGGGGCACGTCCCGGAAGGTAAAAACCCCCAGGTTCCGGTGCATGGGAAGGATGAATTCCTCAGGTTCCAGGCTGGCAGCCACCCCCACGGCTATGGCTTCCTGTCCGATACCGCTGAACCATTTCGAAATCTTCCCCTGGCGCAAAAGAATCAGCATCTTTTCCTCTATCAGCCGGGGACGTAACATTTCCCGGTAGAGTCTGAGCTGCATCTCGCGGGGTACCTGGAAGGATTCGTAGTCGAATACAATCGGGGTCTTTTCCATAAGGCTGGCAATAGGTATTTGCCCACAAATCTACATATTCGCAGGCAGGATGGCCTATTATTTTATTAACTTTGGGCTTGTAAAACCGCAACCCATGAACCACATTCCAAGCGCCGACCTGCGCGACTTCATCTCGGGGGACCCCCAGCGCAAAGCCGCCTTTGTCGAACAGCTCGGCGGGGCGTTCGAAGACATTGGATTTGTGGCGCTCAGCGGGCATTTCCTCTCGGACGAGCTCGTGGAGGAGCTCTACAAACAAGTGAAGGACTTTTTCAACCTGCCCCAAGAGGTCAAGGCCAAATATGAAATCGAGGGCATCGGCGGACAGCGGGGGTATACCTCCTTTGGCAAGGAACATGCCAAGGGACGAAAAGCGGGCGACCTGAAAGAGTTCTGGCATTTTGGTCAATATGTGGAGGACGACCCGGAGCTCGAAGCGGAATACCCGGATAATGTGCAGGTTGAAGAGTTGCCGGAATTCAACGAAGTGGGCCGGGAGGCCTACAAGATGCTGGAGAAAACCGCACGGTATGTTTTACGGGCACTCGCACTCCGCCTGGATCTGCCGGAGAATTATTTTGACGAATTTATCCACAACGGGAATTCCATACTCAGGCCCATCCACTATCCGCCCATCACGGAGGAGCCCAAGGATGCTGTCCGGGCAGCTGCCCACGGGGATATCAACCTGATCACGCTCCTGATGGGGGCCCACGGGAAGGGCCTGCAGGTACAGAACCACAAGGGCGAATGGATCGACGCCATCGCTGCCCCGGACCAGCTGATGATCAATGTGGGCGATATGTTGTCGCGCCTGACGAATAACCGACTTAAATCGACCATCCACCGGGTGGTCAACCCGCCCCGGGAACTCTGGGGTACTTCCCGCTATTCCATCCCGTTTTTTATGCACCCCATCAGCACGATGCCCCTGGACTGCCTGGAACACTGCATCGACGACGTGCACCCGAAGCAATTTGAAGACATCACCGCCGGGGAATTCCTGCACGAGCGCCTGGTGGAACTCGGCCTGGTTAAAAAATAAGCTCCCGGCAATATCCGGGTGAGGTACGGCGTTAAGTCCTGGAATACGAAAATTCCCACAGGAACAAATGCCCGACCATTCCATGAAAAAAATTTTACTCCTTTCCCTCCTCCTGCCTTTTTTAGCCATCGGACAGATCCGCTTTAAAAAAGGTTATTTTATATCCAATGACGGTCAACGGACAGACTGTCTGATCCGCGATGCTGACTGGAAAAACAACCCCGAAAACTTTCAATACCGGTTGAACCCGGATGGGGAGGTCCTCACAGGGAATATACGCAATGTCACCTCTTTCTCTATCCACGACGGCGCATCCTACGTCCGTACCGTCGCGGCTCTGGACAGGTCTTCCGATGACCCCGGAAGACTGGATTTTAACCCGCAGCCCAATTTTGAGGAACAAACCGTATTCCTGGAAGTCCTGGTCGACGGACATGCCACCCTCTATAGCTATGAAGCGGCCTGGGGCATCCGGTTTTTTTATTCGACGGCCCAGCAAGAACCGACTCCCCTGGTCTACAAAAAATATCGGCGGGAAGGCCTGGCCATTTTGGAGAACGCCGCCTTCCGGCAAACGCTATGGAATGCGTTGAAATGCGAAGGCCTGGATGCATCAGATTTTGAGCGGCTCCCCTACAAAAAATATGCGCTGGCCCGGATATTTTCGGAATACAATAAATGTCAGGACCCCAGCTACCAGGTGCTTGTCCGACGCGGGAATGACCTGAACTTTAATTTAACGCTGCGGCCGGGTTTTACCCAATCTTCCGCAAAATTAAACGTACAAAACACCGAGTTTCCCTCGGCAGGAGGATTTCGGATGGGGCTGGAATTCGAGGTCCTCATGCCCTTTAACAATAACAAATGGGCCCTGCTCATTGAACCGGTTTATCGCTCCTATGCAGAACGCGGTATGGCCCCGAATGAAGGCAATGAAATAGACTATTCTTCCATAGAATTCGCCATCGGTGCCCGCCATTATTTTTTCGTGAGCCCCGAAACAGCAGTTTATTTGACGGCCTACCTCCTGAATGACATGGAACTGGGCGCCGAAATCGTTACCACCGGGTTCCTTACGCGGAGATTGGAAATAAATCCGCTGAGCAATGCCGCCTTCGGTATCGGCCTGAAATTCAAAAACAGTTGGTCCGCTGAATTCCGGTATGATTTTGAAAGGGAACTGTTGCGCTACAATTTCGCGGACGCTCGTTTTGACAATATTTCCATAATTTTGGGATACACGTTGTTTTAACCATGGACCTCAAAGACCAGCTGAAAAACCTGTTTCCCGACCACGAACCGGAGCCCGATTCCGATCCAGAGGCCTCCGACCCGAACCCCGTCTGGATGCAGGATGAGCCTATCCGCTGTATTTACGAGAAGCGGCGCGGCAAGCCGGTAACCGTCCTGGAGGGCTACACGGGCGCCGATTCGGATTTCGCTTCCCTGACCCGGGAAATCAAGAAACACCTGGGGGTTGGCGGCTCCTACAAGGACGATTGCATCCTCATCCAGGGCGATTACCGGGACGAGATTATGCAACTTCTTAAAAGCAAAGGTTTTAACGTAAAGCGCGTGGGCGGATAATCCGCAGGGTATCTGTTAATTAGTTTTGCTTTTTATCGACGAAGTATTACATTTACTCGACAGAACCGCAACCAAAACAGTCCGAAAATGAGTTCCCAATTGCACATTACCAACGGGGATAGTTTCACCCAGCGATTACAAGAACTGAAGTTGAAGGGCGACATTATTACCTGGAGGGAGATGCTCTGCGAGGGGAAGACGGAGACCAATGTGGGAAGTGAAGCCTTCTGGAAAACCCGGTTCGAATTCCTCCACAAAAACTACAACGTCAGCAAATCCTGGTTCATCGAAAAAACGCTGAAGGAATACCGCTCGCTCTGCA
>CAXQQM010000033.1:0-5754 GCA_964226055.1 Robiginitalea sp.
CTCTGCTACACCGCTGGAAGGATATGAGGATCGCACCTACCTGCTTGAATCTGCCCGGGGGCGATGGGTGCTGAAGGAACACAGGGCACGGCCCGGCCTGGGAACCCGCCTGGACCTGGAAGCCCGCATGATGGAGCACTTCCGGGAAGGATCCGGGTTTGCCTTCCCGAATCAGTTGCGCTCAAGGGACGGGGAAGCGCATTTTATGTTTGACGGGAAATCCTATCGCATCCTGGAATACCTGGAGGGTGCGTTTATGGCGGAATCGCAACAGGATGGCCCGCTGCTGGAAAGCCTGGGTCGCCTCCTGGGGGAAATGGCCAATTTATCCGCTTCCTTTGGCCCGGTTGCCACCTCACCCGAACCTTCCGCCTGGGACCTGCAACACCTGGGCCTCAGCCTGCCGTATATCCAGGAGATAGCCGACATTAACCTTCAATCCCGGGTCGCCTATATGGTACAGCAATACGAGGCTGAAGTAACCCCAAAGGCCTACCGCCTCCGGCGCGGCCTGATCCATAACGATGCGAATGACTGGAATATCCTGGTCCGCGACGGCCGGGTAACCGGCCTGATCGATTTTGGGGACGCCTGCCATTCCTGGCTCGCCGCAGACCTGGCTGTGGGGCTTACCTATGCCCTGATGGCTGCGGAAGACCCCCTGCAGGCCGCTGAACCCATTCTCCGATCCTATTGCAGCGTCTTCCCTCTGGAAGAACTTGAGGCCGACCTGCTGTATTATCTTATCGGCGGCCGGCTGTGTATGAGCCTCTGCCAGGCTGCTCACGCCGCGAAGATCCGTCCGGATTCGGCCTACGTCACCATTAGCCAGGAGCCGGCTCAGCGCTTGCTGGGGAAATGGATCCGACTGGGTCCGCGGGCGGCCAGTCGCGCATTTCGCCGGGCAGCCGGACTGGAAGTAACAGCATCTCCCACAGCGGAAACCTACCAGGAGCGACGATCCGGGTTGCTGAGTCATTCCCTGAGCCTGAGCTATGACACGCCAATTGTCATGGAGCGGGCCGCTTTCCAGTATATGTTTGCAGGGGATGGCACTACCTATCTGGATGCCTACAACAACATCATCCAGGTGGGCCACTGCCACCCCGAGGTGGTGGGGCGTACGCGGGATGCCCTGCGCAAACTCAACACGAATACCCGGTACCATTACGACAGCCTCCTGGATTATGCGGAAACCCTGCTCGGATACTTTCCCCCTCCCCTCTCCCGGGTATTCCTGGTAAATTCCGGCAGTGCAGCCACCGACCTGGCCCTTCGTCTGGCCCGGGCCTTTACCGGCCGCCAACGGGTGGTGGCACTGGAACACGGCTACCACGGGAATACCGCAGCTGCCATTGCCGTCAGCCCCTACAAGCACCGCCCGGGGGACAAACACCCCCGGACCACCATCTGCCCAATGCCCAAAGTCTTCGGGTCGGGATGGGCGGATGACGGGACGGCAGGCAGGCAATTCAGCGGGCCCTGCCTGGGCCGAATCCGGGATGGGGCGGAAGCGCCGGCCGCCTTTATCGCGGAACCCATCATGGGTTGCGGGGGGCAGGTGCCGCTTCCCAAGGGGTACCTCGAAGCCATCTACCCGGCCATCCGTGCCCGGGGCGGGCTTTGCATCAGCGATGAGGTACAGGTGGGCTTCGGCCGGCTGGGCAACAGTTTTTGGGGGTTTCAAAAATACGGGGTGGTCCCCGACCTGGTTATCCTGGGCAAACCCATGGGCAACGGGCATCCGCTGGGAGCCGTGGTCTGTACCCGGGAAATAGCGGATGCTTTTGCCAACGGCCCGGAATTTTTCAGCTCCTTCGGGGGCAACCCGGTTTCCTGCGCGGCCGGAAAAGCCGTACTGGACGTCATCCGCCATGAGGGGCTGCAAGCCCATGCAGCCAAAACCGGGAACTACCTGATGGAAGGGCTCCGCTCATTGGGTGAGTTGTACCCGACCCTTGCAGACGTCCGTGGTGAAGGCCTGTTCGTCGGGGCTGAGCTGGTGGACGGTGAAGGAAACCCCGCCACGTCCCTGGCGTCCCGGGTAAAGAATGCCCTGAAGGAAAAGCGCGTCCTGGTGGGTACAGACGGACCCCACAATAATGTGTTGAAAATCAAGCCTCCCTTACCTTTCGACACCGGGAATTGCGATGAGTTGATCGAAAAATTGGGGGCGATCCTGGCAATTCAGAATAATTCTAAGTAATTATTAATACTTTAGTAACAAATCTGAAATCACCTATGAAAAGTTCCCTGAAAAGTGATATCGGCCTGTTGGTTCTCCGCGTGGCAGGTGCAGGAATGCTTATGACCCATGGAATCCCTAAGATCAGCCGGCTTTTCGGAGAAGGGGAAATACAGTTTGGCGACCCGATCGGGATCGGGGCCGGCCCCTCCCTCTTCCTGATTACGTTCGCTGAGGTAGTCTGTGCCATCCTGGTTTTGATTGGGCTGAAGGCCCGTTGGGCAGCCATCCCGATTGTTATCGGCATGCTCGTCGCAGCGCTCATCGCCCACGCGGCGGATCCCTTTGGGCGCAAGGAGCTGCCCCTGCTCTATGCTGCCGTCTTCCTGGCCATCTTCCTGATGGGCCCGGGCAGGTTCAGCCTCGACCGCCGTTAATCAGACAATCTTATAGAGCAATTCCTGCAACAGGTCCCGGTGGGACATGGATGCAGACCCAACTCCTTTACCCTTCAGGTCCATTTCCCGCAGGGCTCCGATAATCCGGCTCACGGACTTCATCGGGTAGTTTCGGGCGGCAGTTTTATATTCCCCCACGAAATACGGGTTAATCCGCAGCGCACTGGCAACGTTCTTGGGGCTGTGGTCCGAGAGCCCGTGGTATTGCAGTAATTGGGCGAAAAAAGTATGCAACAGGGCAACGGTCAGCACAAACGGGTTTTCCTTTGGGTTTTGTGAGAAGTATGCGATAATCCGGGTAGCCTTGGGGATGTCCCTGCCGGCAATCGCTTTTTTCAATTCAAAATTGTTGAAATCCTTGCTGATCCCGATGTGCTCCTCAACCGTCTCGGGGGTAATCTCCGCCCCCTTGGGCAAAACGAGTTTCAGTTTGTCCAGTTCGTTCGATATCCGGCTCAGGTCGGTCCCCATGTATTCCACCAGCAGGGCAGACGCCTTGTGCGAAATCCGGTAGTCCGACCCGAGCAAAACGCGGCGGATCCAGTCCGCCACCTGGTTCTCGTAGAGTTTCTTGCTCTCAAAAACCACTGATTCTCCCTTGCGCAGGGTCTTGATGAGTTTCTTTCGCCTGTCGAGGGTCTTGTATTTATAGCAGATCACCAGGATGGTGGAAGGCTGGGGGTTGGCAGCGTACTCCGCGAGTTGTTCGATGGTCCGGCTCAGGTGCTGCGCTTCCCGCACAATGACCACCTGGTATTCGGCCATCATCGGGTAGCGTTTGGCGTGGCCTACAATTTCGTCCACTCCGGTGTCCTTCCCGTAAAGGACGGTTTGGTTGAATCCCCGCTCCTCTTCGGTCAGTACATTCTCCCCGATACATTCCGAGATGCGGTCTATGTAATAAGGCTCGTCTCCCATCAGGAAATAGACGGGCGCCAGCTTTCCGTTGCGGATATCCCCGATCAGGGCTTTAACTTCCTCCATTTGAATTTTTAATGCAATTTTGCACCATGGTGGAACTGGAATTTCCCAAGTACCCCCTTCGCTTCAAAAGTAGGGAAAATAAGCGCCTGGTCTTTGACTTTGTCCGCAAAAAGTACGTGCTCCTCCAGCCGGAGGAATGGGTCCGCCAGCATTGCCTGCACTACCTGGTAAAAGACAAGGGGTATCCGGCCGGCCGGATGCTGGTGGAAAGGGAATTGCTGGTGAGCGGCCTGCGCAAACGGGTGGATATAGCCGTCTGCAACCCGCAGGGGGAAATCGATCTGCTGGTGGAGTGCAAAGCGCCTTCCGTGGCCATTACCCAGGAGGTGTTCGACCAGATTGCCCGCTACAATATGCGGGCAAAAGCGCGATACCTGATGGTTACCAACGGGTTGCTGCATATTTTCTGCCGGATGGATTACGACAGCGAAAAGTATGTCTTTTTGAGGGAGCTCCCCCCTTACACGCCCCCCGGGAATACCTGAGGATACCGTTTTTTTTAGTTACTTTGTCAGCTTTGAATTTCAGCGGCCTGCCGCTGACCAAAGCAGCCAATTCGGAATGCAGTCAATAGCCGTAATTATCCTGAACTGGAATGGCCGGAATCTCCTAGAGCGCTTCCTGCCCTCCGTCCTGGCACATAGCGGGGATGCTGTCATATACGTGGCTGATAACGCCTCCAATGACGCGTCCGTGGCCTTCCTGGAGGAGGAATACCCGGAAATCCGCGTAATCCGCAATCCGGTGAACGGCGGTTTTGCCTCCGGGTACAACATGGCACTCGGGGAAGTGGAGGAAGACATCTATTGCCTGCTGAATTCCGACGTGGAAGTGACGCCGGGCTGGCTGGATCCTGTCCGGGAACTCTTTGCCTCCAACCCGGAAGCGGGGATTATCCAACCCAAGATCAAGGACCTGATGCGGCCGGATTATTTTGAATACGCCGGGGCAGCCGGGGGCTTCCTGGACCTGTTCGGGTATCCTTTTTGCCGGGGCCGGATTTTCCAGAGCCTGGAAAAGGACCAGGGCCAATATGACGATACGCGCGAAATATTCTGGGCCACCGGGGCCTGCATGTTTATCCGGAATAGCGTTTTTCGCGAACTCGGTGGCTTCGACCCGGATTACTTTGCCCACCAGGAAGAAGTGGACCTGTGCTGGCGTGCACAGAACCGGGGATACCAGGTCTATTATTGCGGGGAATCCGAGGTGTACCACATGGGAGGTTCCACGCTGAGCAATATGGACCCCCGGAAAACCTACCTGAATTTCCGGAATTCCCTATTCTCGATTACCAAGAACCTGCCCCGGAAAAAGGCATTCCCCATTATCCTGGCACGCCTGCTGCTCGACGGGGTGGCCGCCTTGCGCTTTGTCTTCCAGTGGAAAGGATTGCACGCCTGGTCCATTTTACGGGCACATGCCAGCTATTACCGCCAGTTTCCTCGCATGATCCGCAAACGGGAGAAGGTCCGGTTTGTACAAAAATACCATGCGGCAACATCCATAGTCTGGTCTTATTACGTACATCAGGTAAAGGATTTTAACAATTTAGTAAAAGATTAACGGATACGGTCAAACGACACATTCGCTTTTATATAATTTTGTTGCGACCTTTTAACCTCACAAACTTGTATAACATTAACTCAGAAATAGTAATTATGAAAAAAATGATTATTGGCTGTCTGGGTCTGGCACTGGCGCTGTCGTCCTGTGTATCTCAGAAGAAGTATGCCGAACTGGAAGCCAAACAAAAAGAAACTCAAGACCTGCTGAACTCGGCTACCGTTAAGCTCAACAGCTGCCTGGAAGAGAAGGCCACCAACGATGCCCGCCTGCAGACACTCGAAGAGCAAAACGCCTTCCTCAAGGCCAACAACCAGGAACTCATCAACAATATGGGGAACCTGACCACCCTGACCGCCAAAGGCGCGGAAAACCTGGAGAAATCCCTGGAAAGCCTCAAGGAAAAAGACCTGACGATCCGAAAGCTGCAAGACGCAGTTACCCGCCGGGATTCCGTAAACCTTGCCCTGGTCCAAAGCCTCAAGGGCGTACTGGGCAACCTGGACGATGAGGACATCGAGATCAGCGTTGAAAAAGGCGTGGTATTTGTTTCCATCTCCG
>CAXQQM010000034.1:0-17019 GCA_964226055.1 Robiginitalea sp.
GTGGAATCGGGCTCCAGAATAGGGTTTTTCTCAGGTTTCTCAAAACCGAGCAGCCAGGGCTCCTGGGCCGAAAGCACAGCGCAGGAGAGGCATAACAGGAAGGAGGTAAGTCGTTTCATGGTGGTGATTGGCGCTATTTTTTCAGATATTCGTGTTCAGTGGAAGGGCTGCTTCCGGAATGAGGAAGGGCTGCTTCCAGAATAAAGATACAATCAAATTCGATTCGCCCTCGTCCCGGGATGAAATCACTTATTATAATCGTCAAAACCTGCGCCGGCTGCGCATGAAAACCGTATTCCCATGAACAGAACACACTATGTCCGCCTCGCATGCCTGCTCCTGGTAGCGGGCTTTTTGGCAGTTGTTTCCTGTGGCGAATCCGCCCGTAAGGAATCTACCAGTGAGCCCAATGCCGACGAATCACATACCGGGGCAGAAGAATCGCTGTCAGGGGCGGGCGAATCGCCATCCGGGGCGGGTGAATCGCCGGATGCGGATGCCACAGCCGGGGAAACGGTTTGGGATGGGGCAGAAACAACCCCATCCGGGCAGGCGGAAACCGCCCCTGAACCGCCGCCGCTTGAGACCCTGCCGGATACGACTTTTATCCGGCTTGCGGATTACAGCGATGCATTCTCCTACGACTTGCGATATGCGACTGATAACAATTTCCTCGAAGAGGTGGTCTACCCTTGTGGGGAGTGCTACACCCGCGTCAAAACAGCCAGGGCCCTCCTGGCTGCCAATAAAGATTTTATGGAGCAGGGCTTTCGCATCCGGTTTTTTGACTGCTACCGGCCCAATTCCGTGCAATACAAAATGTGGGAATTGGTGCCGAACCCCCAGTACGTGGCTAACCCGGAAAAAGGCTCCATTCACAATAAGGGCGGGGCGGTGGATATCACCCTGGAAACCCTGGAGGGGGAACCGTTGGAAATGGGGACGGACTTTGATTTTTTTGGCCCGAAGGCCCACCACGACCACACGGATTTGCCGGACGCAGTGTTGGAAAACCGGAAAGTTTTGAAAGAAACCATGGAAGCACATGGATTCCTATCCATTCGGACCGAATGGTGGCACTACAACCTGGGGGCTGCTGTCAATGATCCCGTGGCCAATTTCCAATGGCCGTGCCCGTCGTCCTGATCAGGCCCCGCTATACGGGTGTTCCCAGCCTTCCCGGTAGGCCCGTTTCAGCAGGGCGCTCGCTTCGGGGTCGCCGGGGATGGTCTTCGCCCGGGGGTCGTAGACCAGGGGCCGTTCCAGCTTCTGGGACAGGTTGGCGATAATACAGCTCGCCGAGGAGATATGTCCCTCCTCAATATCCGAGAACGGCCGGGTGTTGCTCTCAATTGCCGCCAGGAAATTGATCATGTGCCGCCGGGTTGCCGGAACGGCATTCAGCTCAATGTCGGCCTCGTTGACGTCTTCCGGGAATTTCTCGCGTTCGTAAAGGACGTCCCCGTGAATGGGTTCCCCGTCCCCCTGGGGGGTAAAGTCGTATTGCATCGTACTGCCGACCAGCGTGCCCTTTTCCCCGTAGATCCGAAATGCCCAGGGATACTCCGGGTCCGGGGGCGTCCCCCAGCTGCGGTGCTGCCAGTGGACGTCAAAATCGTCGTATTCAAAGACCGCCGACTGGGTGTCAGTGATATTCGATTCCCCGCCTGTCTGGACAAAGATCCCGCCGTGGGAGGTAATCCGGTTGGGCCACTGGAGGTCGAGCATCCAGCGGACCGTGTCGAGCATGTGCACGCACATATCCCCCATGATCCCGTTCCCGTATTCCATGAAGGTACGCCACCACCTTTTGTGCGGCAGGCCGTCGTAGGCCCGCATCGGGGCGGGGCCCGTCCACATTTCGTAGTCGAAGAAATCCGGTACTTCCTGCACGGGCGGGTCGCCGTTGGCGCGCATGTGGTAATAGCAACAGACTTCCACATGCCCGATCTTTCCAAGCATCCCGGTATCGATGAATTTTTTCTTGGCATCCTGCAGGTGGGGGGTGCTCCTTCGCTGCGTTCCCACCTGAACGGTCTTGTTGTAGTGGCGCGCAGCGGCCAGGATCGCCTCCCCTTCCAGGACGTCCACACTGATGGGTTTCTGCAGGTAGACGTGTGCGCCTTGCTTCATCGCCTCGATGGCGGTCAGGGCATGCCAGTGGTCCGGGGTGCCGATCAGGACGATGTCGAGCTCCGTTTCCGCAAGCATTTTTCTGTAATCGTTAAAGAGGCGGGGTTTGCCCATGGCGCCGGGCCGTTCCATCGTCAGGCGGGCGGCTTCTTCCAGCATCCTGCGATCCACGTCGCAAAGTGCCATCACTTCTACAGGGGCCACCTGCATTAGCCTCCAGAGATCCATCTTGCCGTACCAGCCCGTGCCGATCAGGCCCACCTTCCAGGGTTTGTCCCGGTAGATCATGTCCATGCCGTAGGTGCCCAGGCTGGAAAGGATGGCGACAGCCGAAGCACTTTTCATGAATTTTCGGCGATTGATGTAAAAATGTGGTTCCATGGAGATCGGTTTGGTTTGTTTCAAGTTGATGTCACCCGGTGCAGCCCGGGCTGGTTTCTAAAGATATAAAATTGTCCCTTATACAGCCTCGGCTGCCAGTACCCGTAACGCGTCGTCCGCTACCCGGACAAAAAACAGGTAGGTGTTGCCGCCGCTTTTGATGCGGTTGCGTTTGCGGATACGGGCCACGTCTTCCGGGAAATTCCGGCTGTTCACATGCCCTTCGCGGTAGGGGAGCCGGCCGGGTTTGTAGGCAAGGTCCTCCAGGATGCGAAATCGCCTGCCCGGATAGGGGATAAGTTTCTCCGAGGTATACAGGTGGGTATGCCGGTGGAGTTTGCCGAGACCATACCGCGTGCCCGCCAGTTTGAAGGCCCCGGCTTTCAGCAGGGCGGCCCCGGGCTCATACAAATATTCGGCGGGCTTGGCGAGCCGGCTGTCCGCGGCCGCCTCTTCCTCCGGGTGAAAGCGGAACGGCGGATGCTCGTCCGAGAGGTCACAGGCATGTATCCGGGGTCCGTCGGGAGCTTCCCTGCGGATTACCCAGAGGAGCTCTTTCACCTCGTTCGCAACAGCTACAACGTGGACGTCGGTTACTTGCCCGAGGGCTTTCAGGCCCGCAGAAATATCGAGCATGGGGGAGGTCTTCACGAGCAAGTTTTCGGAGGTACCCAGCAGCAGGTCCAGATTGCCCGGGATATCCGGGGTGTAATCCTCCAGGCGGATCACCCGGCCCTTCTTCGAATGCCGACGGGAGGGATCGGCGTAAATCCAGTCCGGCCGGTTGTCGGATTGGAGCCCGCGGAGGTAGTCCAGGCCGTCCCCGGGATGGACCCGGATATTGGTCGCCCCGAGCTGCCGGAAATTATGGCCTGCGATTTCCGCAAGCCCCGCGTTAATTTCAAAGTAATCCACCCGATCCGACTGCAGGGAAAAGAAGTAGGAATCCACCCCAAACCCCCCGGTGAGGTCCAGGAGCCAGTTGCCGGAAATGAGGCTGGCTTTGTAACGGGCTGTCGCCTCGGAAGAGGCCTGTTCCAGGTTCAGTCCTGGGGGGTAGTAAATGGCATCCGTCCGGTGCCAGGAGGGCAGCTTCTCCAGGGTCTTTTTCCGACCTGCGACCTGTTGTGCCAACTCTTGTGGGGTGACCCCGTCAAAAGGGCTGGATTTTAAGGCGATTGACAAAATGTCAGCCTTTAAATTTTTTTTAATAAAATGCTGTACACCAGTATTTAGCAGGCGCTTATTCAAATTGTTACTATAAATTTTTAGTCAGGCTGCGAACCACCTTGTTTTCGGCCAGGAATTCCTTTAAAATCACCTTGATTGCCGTGTATCCGGGTACCGCTACGATCATTCCCATCACCCCAAATAACAGCCCCGCTATGATGATGACCAGGAAAATTTCCAGGGGGTGGGAGCGGACGCTGTTTGAAAAGATTACGGGCTGTGAAAAGAAGTTGTCCACCAGTTGTCCGATGGTCAGGCCCAGGAAGACCCACCCGACATCCGGAAGGATCACCGTACTGAAATCCGAACCCAGGTTACTGGTCATCGTCAGGATAATCATAACCACCCCACCGATAATTGGCCCCACATAAGGGATGATATTGAAGAGGGCACAGAGGAACGCGATTACCACGGCGTCTTCGATACCCACCAGCAGCAGGACGATCGTGTAGATGACGAAGAGGACAAAAATCTGGCCCAACAACCCGACAAAATACCGGGATAGCAGGCCTTTGATCTTCTCGAGGGATTGAAGCACACGGCCTTCTTTGTCGTCGGGTACCAGGGCCATCAGGCTATTTTGGAACAGCCGGCTGTCCTTGAGGAAGAAAAATGCGATGAACAGGACGGAAAACAGCCCGACGCTCAGGTTGCTCAGCAAGCCCACGATGGAATTCAGCATGTCCGGGATAAATCCTATATCCAGCCCTTCCAGTACGTTTTTTTCCAGGTCGGTTTTCTCGATGATCGCATCGATGGAAGCCGGGGAAGCCCCGAGGTATTCCGTGATTTCTATATAGAGGGAATTCAGGTCCTTCTGAAGTTCATCCATGTCGAGGAGGGAGAGGTTTCTGCCCTGCTCGGTGATCACCGGAATGAACAACGCAATGATCCCCGCCAGCAAACCGATCATCAGCAGGACCACCACCACCACAGCCAGCGTATTGGGAAATTTCAGGCGTCGCCGGAAGAATATCACCGCCGGCCGGCCCATCAGTGCAACCACGGCCGCAAAGAGCACATAGGCAATCACCGAGCGGATCAAATAGAGGAAATAGGCCACCAGCACAATGGCAGCGAGGATGAATACCGCCCTGACAATCCCGTTGGCTATGGTTTTTGCATTCATCCCGGGTTAGTTTTTAAAAGCATAATTGACAATATTGGCACCCATTTGCAGGGCCTTTTGCCGTACTTCTTCCGGGTCGTTGTGAACCTCCGGTTCTTCCCACCCGTCCCCGAGGTCCGCCTCCACGGTAAAGAGCAATACCAGGCGCCCCTGGTGGAAATACCCGAAAGCCTGGGGGCGTTTGCCGTCGTGTTCATGGATTTTGGGCAGGCCTTCCGGAAAATTATAAGGCTCCCTGAAAATCGGGTGGTCGGCACCGATTTCCTGCAGTTGTTTGTCCGGGAATATTTTGGGCAATTCCTCCAGGAGGTACTCGGCCATGCCGTAGTTGTCGTCGATGTGCAGGAATCCGCCACCGAGCAGGTACGTCCGGATATTCGAGGCCTCCTGCTCTGAGAAGAGGACATTGCCGTGCCCGGTCATATGCAGGAAAGGGTAGCGGAAGATATCGGGGCTGTCGGCAGCCACGGTACCTGCTTGCGCGACCAGGTCGGTATCGATTTCGGAATTGCAAAAACGAATCAGGTTGGGGAGTGCCGTGGGGTTGGCGTACCAGTCGCCGCCGCCCCGGTATTTAAGCACCGCCACCTCCTGTGCCCGGACAACACAGGTAGATGCGAAAACCAATAACACTGCCAGGATCCTCATAAATTATCCGTTGTTTATCAGGTTGACCGTGGTGCAGGCTACCAGGGCGGCAGTTTCCGTCCGCAGCCGGTATTCGCCCAGGGAAACCGGGATAAAGCCTTTCTCGCAAGCCATCTGGATTTCATCGTGGGTAAAGTCGCCTTCCGGCCCGATCAGGATGATGATATCCTTGTCTGCCGCCACCCGCCTTTTGAGGTCCATTTTTTCGTCATCCTCGCAGTGCGCAATAAACTTCAGCACAGGCTGCTTCCGTTCCAGGAATTCCTCCAACGACACCGGCTCTTCCAGTTCCGGCAGGTAGGTCCTCAGGCTTTGCTTCATCGCCTCCTGGACCACCCGTTGCATCCGTTCCATCGGGAGTTTCCTGCGTTCCGACCGCTGGCAGATCACCGGGGTGATCTTATCGATCCCGATTTCCGTGGCCTTCTCCAAAAACCACTCAAACCGGTCCGTTTTCTTGGTTGGGGCCACCGCCACGTGCAGGTGGTACATTTTCTGGTGGAGTTTGCGCGTTTCGAGGAGCTTGCCCATACAGCGTTCCGGGTTGGCCTCCAGGATTTCGGCTATAAACAGGTATCCCTTCCCGTTGGTGATGTGGAGTTGGTCACCGGCTTTTTTGCGCAATACCTTGACGATATGGCGGCTTTCTTCCGGGGTAAACGAAAACTGGTGTACGCTGGTATCCAGGAGCGGATGGTAGAAATAATTCATTTTCCGGCTATGCGTTTGGCGGGAGCACTTTTCAGGCGGGCGTGTTCCAACCCCCATTCAATCCATTGTTCCATTTCTGCATCGTCGCGGAACCCTTCCGGGTCGACAAATACGAATTCCTTCATAACGCGTCCGGTAAAATCCATGGGACGCGCACCCCTGCAAAGCAGGGCCTCCTCCATGGCCTTCGCCGGTACGCGTACCATGAGCGAATGACCGACGACGCCTACGCTCATTTTGCCCTTGTAGAGGTAGGCGAGCCCCCCGAACATATACTTCACGGTCAGGTGCTCCCGGGAATCGGGATGGCGGGTGTCGAGCATCCGGTTCAGTCGATCTTCCAATTCCTTGCTATAGGGCATTGAGTAGCTTCTTTTTTGGGCTTACCCGCCGATTTGGTACCGGGCCTGAGCCGATACCCCCAGGTCTGTAAACCTGTTGTCAAGATACTTTAAATATCCTACAATTCCTATCATACCGGCGTTGTCCGTACAATACTGGAACGGCGGTATATAGGTGGTCCAGCCCAGTTGTTGTTCGGCTTCGGACAGGGCCTGGCGGATCCCCGAGTTGGCGGCCACCCCCCCGCCGATCGCGATATGCCGGATCCCGGTTTCCGTGGCTGCCTTTCGGAGCTTCTGCATCAGGATGGCCACTATCGTCCGCTGCAAAGAGGCGCAGATATTGTCGCGTTCCCTGGCAATGAAATCCGGGTCGTTTTTTGTGTTGCGCTGGATGAAGTACAGGACGCTCGTCTTCAGCCCGCTGAAGCTGAAATTGAGCCCGTCCACTTTGGGGATCGGGAAGTCGAAAGCCCCGGGGTTTCCCTGGCCGGCGTATTTGTCGATCAGCGGCCCGCCGGGGTAGGGCAGCCCCAGGAGTTTGGCCGTCTTGTCGAAGGCCTCGCCTACCGCGTCATCAAGGGTTTCGCCCAGGACCTCCATGTCGAAATAACCGTTGACTTTCACGATCTGGGTATGTCCCCCGCTGATGGTCATCGCCAGGAAAGGGAATGGGGGCGGGGTCTTGCCGGGGGTCTCGATAAAATGGGCCAGGATATGGGCCTCCATGTGGTTGACTTCGATAAGGGGGATGCCCAGGCCCAGGGCCAGGGACTTGGCAAAGGAGGTGCCGACCAGGAGGGAACCCAATAGTCCGGGACCCCTTGTAAAAGCTATGGCCGATAGGAGTTTTTTGTCGATATTTGCCTTGGCCAGTGCCTGGTGTACCAGGGGGACGATATGCTGCTGATGGGCCCTTGAGGCCAATTCGGGTACCACACCGCCATATTCCCGGTGAATCTGCTGGGTAGCCACCAGGTTGCTCAGCGTTTTGCGGCCGTGCAAAACAGCTACAGAAGTATCGTCGCAGGACGACTCGATCGCCAGGATGTAAATGTCTTTCTCGCGCATGCGGTTTTGGAACAAAAATTGGTTGTGCAAAGGTAAATGAATACGCCCTATCAGAAAACTCCGTAAAATAGTCGTCCGCCTTTTGCTGGCCTTGCTGGTGATTTGCGTCCTCGGGACGGTTATCCTGTCGATCCCCGGCGTGCAAACGCGGCTGGCCCGGATGGTTACCAACCGGATCAATTCGGATTTCGGGACCAACATCAATATCGACCGGGTCCGGATTTCCCTTATTACCTGGGATACAGCGCTCGATGGTATTTACGTGGAAGATTACCAACAGGATACGCTGATATACATCGACCGGCTCAGCACCTCCATCCTGAGCCTCAGGGACGTGGTGGGGGGCACGCTGGAATTCGGGGACATCGAGATCGACAGCCTGTACCTGAACATGAAAACCTACCGGGACGCCCCGGATACCAACCTGGGGATTTTTATCGAGAAACTCGACGACGGACAACCCCGGGCACCGGGAACCCCGCCCTTTTACTTTTACGCCTCCGGGGTGGAGATAGACCGGAGCCGCTTCGTCCTCTCGGACGAAAACCTTGAGAATCCGGTGATTTTGGATTTCAACAGGCTGGAAATCGAAGCAGGAGATTTTACCATCGAGGGCCCTGAGGTCCGGACCGCCGTCCGTTCCCTCTCCCTGCAAAGCGCCCGGGACCTCACGCTCGAGAACCTGTCCACCGACTTCACCTATACCCGGGAACAGATGCGCTTTGATTCCCTCCGGATCCGGACGCCCCTTTCCGCACTGCGGGGCGGGCTGGTATTCGATTATAAACGGGAAGACCTGGCGGATTTCACCAACAAGGTGCAGGTCACGGCGAATTTTGAACAATCCGTGGTGGGGCTGGACGAGATCAACCAACTCTACGATGCATTCGGGTCTGGAAAAACTGCAGAATTTACGACGGATATCAGTGGGACGCTGAACGATTTGCAACTCAGTAACCTCCTGTTGGTAACCGATAATACGGGTATCCGCGGGGATTTTGAATTCCAGAACCTCTTTAGCCGGGAGGATCCGTTCCGTATGGACGCCTCCATCCGGGATGTCACCACCACCTACTACCAGCTCCGGGGCCTGATGCCCAACCTGCTGGGCAATTCCCTGCCGAGCACCATCCAGCGCCTCGGGCAGTTTACCATCCGGGGGGATGCCGTGGTGACGGAGACCAGCATCAATGCGCAGGTGAACATCACAAGCGGGATCGGGAGCAGTTATGCCGACCTCCAGTTGACGGACGTCAACGATATCGACCGCGCTTCCTACCAGGGCTTTGTATCCCTGATCGATTTTGACCTGGGCGCTTTTACCGGCAATGCCTCCCTGGGCACCGCGTCCCTAGACGTCAATGTGGAAGGCGAAGGCTTTACGAGTCGCGGGCTGAATACCGAGGTGATCGGGGAGGTGTATTCGATCGACTTCAACAACTATGAATATTCGGACATTTCGGTTTCCGGGATCCTCAAAGACCAGCTGTTCGACGGGTCGCTCAACAGCCGGGACCCGAATTTCATTTTCACCTTTAAAGGGCTCGCCGACTTCGGCAACCAGCCGAACACGTTCAACTTCGTTGCCTCAGTAGATTATGCAGACCTGTACGAATTGAATTTCATCAGGGATACACTCGCCATTTTCCAGGGAAATGTCGATATGGATATCACCGGGAGCAACCTGGACAATATCCGCGGGGACATCCGGTTCAGCCAGACACAGTACCAGAATCCCAACAATACCTATTATTTTGAGGATTTCCAGATCGTTTCCAGTTTTGACGCGGACTCGGTACGGACCGTCGAGATCAATTCCCCGGATATCATCACAGGCTACATGCGCGGGCGGTTCAAGGTCGGCGAACTCGGGAAACTCTTGCAAAACTCCGTCGGGAGCATTTACACGAATTACAAACCCTACGAGATTTCCGAGGGGCAGGAACTCGCCTTCAACTTCCGGATTTACAACAAGATCGTGGACGTGTTCTTCCCGGAGGTTTCTTTTGGCCCGAACACGTATATCCGGGGGGATATCCAGGCAGACGAAGGGGATTTCAAGCTGAATTTCCGCTCGCCCTATATCGCGGCCTTCGACAACCGCCTGGACTCGGTGGATGTTCGCATCGACAACAAAAACCCGCTGTTCAACACCTATGTGTCGGTAGCCGATGTGTCGACCGTATACTACGATGTCCGGGATTTTGAGCTGATCAACACGACGCTCACCGACACGCTGTTTTTCCGGACGGAATTCAAGGGAGGCAGCGAATACAACGACACCTATAACCTGAATTTCTATCACACCTTTAACCAGGACAATAAATCCGTAATCGGTCTCAAGCGGTCCGAGGTGAGCTTCAAGGGAAATACCTGGGTGCTGAACCGACAGGGCAACGACCGGAATAAGGTCATCGTGAACCGCTCCCTGGACAGCATCCAGATAGAGGAAATCGTGATGAACAACGAGGAGCGGGAGGAGATTATCCTCCGCTGGGAGCTGGCGGACTCTACCTACAAGGACCTGGAGCTCCGGTTCAAAATCGTTTCCCTCAACAAGATTACGCCGGCCATCGACAGCCTGAAACTCAGCGGGGAGATCAACGGGGTGCTCAACGTGCGGCAGGAAGACGAGATTTACCTGCCGATCGGGAACCTGAATATCGCCGATTTCGGGGTGAACGGCGTGAAGTTGGGGGAACTGGATATCGGCATGGTCGGAAATAAGGACCTGACGGAATTCTCGGTCAATACGCAGATAACGGAGAACGGACGGGAGAAGTTTTCGGTGATCGGGACGGTGCTGAACCGGGACGAAGCACCCACGGCCAACTTGAACGCCAGTTTCAACGGGTTCCAGCTGGAACCCTTCAGTCCGCTGGGCGATGGCGTCATCGATCGGATCCGCGGTACGCTGAATGGCACCACGCAGATCCGCGGCGACCTGAGGAACCCCGAGTTTTCCGGTTTACTCACCCTGAACGACGCCGGGCTGGGGATCCCCTACCTGAATGTCGATTACAATTTTGCACAGAATTCCGTGGTGCGCCTTTTCAACCAGACGTTCGATTTCCAGAATATACGGCTCACCGACCAGGCCGAGGGGACCACTGCCGTTCTGGACGGCACCATCAGCCACCAGTTCTTTTCGGATTGGCGCCTGAACCTGGATGTGGATACCCAGGGCGAACGCTTTCTGCTGCTCAATACGGAGTACGACGAAGAGGAACTCTATTACGGGACGGCTTTTGCCGAGGGCACCGGAAGGATTTTCGGGCCCACCAATGCGCTCAATATCAGTTTTGAAGGGTCCACAGCCCGGGGGACTTCCCTGAAGATCCCCATCAGCGATGTGGCGAGCCTGGGGGATTACAGCTTTATCAATTTCATGGAAAAAGACCAGCGCCGGACCATTGAGGCGGAACGTACCCTGCGGGATTACGAAGGACTGGAACTGGAGTTCGACCTGGACGTGACCCCGGAGGCGGAGGTGGAGATCGTCGTGGACCAGCAGACCGGCAGCTCCCTGAAGGGTACGGGGGCCGGGCTGATATTCATGGAAATCAATACGAATGGCAAGTTCAACATGTGGGGGGACTTTGTCGTGGTCACCGGGTCCTATAACCTGAAGTACGGCGGGGTGATCGACAAAACCTTCCGGGTGGAGCCCGGCGGCACCATCAACTGGGACGGCGACCCGCTGGAAGCTATTTTGAATATGGAGGCCGTGTACTCCCTGAATGCCAACCCCGCCCCTTTGCTGGAGAGTTCCCAGTACACCAGAAGTATCCCCACCGAGGTCATCGTCCGGCTGACCGGGGAATTGGAACAGCCCACGGTCGATTTCGAAATTGGTTTCCCCGGGACCAGTTCCATTATCCAGTCGGAACTTGAGTACCGCTTACAAGATCCCACAGTGGAAGAACGCAACGCACTCTTCCTGCTCGCGCAGGGAACGTTCGTAAACGAATCCAGCGGCATCAACCAAACGGCCGTGGCGGGGAGTTTTTTGCAAACCGCCACCTCCAGCCTCTTTAACCCGGTACTCGGCAACAACAGCGACAAGCTCAACCTGGGGGTTTCCTACGAGGCCGGGTATACCAATGCGAATGATGCGGTGAATGTCGAGGACCGGATCGGGGTGACGGTGTCCACCCAGATCAGCGATCGGATCCTGTTTAACGGGCGTTTCGGGGTACCCGTTGGCGGAATCAGCGAATCGGCGGTTGCCGGGGATGCCGAAGTGCAGCTCCTTTTGAACGAACAGGGGACACTGAGCATGCGGATCTTCAACCGGCAGAACGAAATCCGGCAATTCCTGGCCGACCGCCAGGGGTATACCCAGGGTGTGGGGTTGTCCTACGAGGTGGATTTCAACAGTTTCCGGGATTTATTGCGACAGATTTTCAATAAACCTGAGCCGGCGGCCAACCCGCCCGCTTCACAGGTACAGGACAGTATTCCCGCGGCAACCCGTCCGGATGCGAGTATCGGGAGAGATAGCCTGATCCGGTTTTATTCCAAAAACCAACGTCCGCTGCAACCAATCCAACAGGTGCCATTCCAACGTCGCCAGCACCCGCGGTAATCGCGGTACCCCGATTGCGCCAGGCGGGGCATACCGGCCCGTTTAAAATCTTTAAGTTATTGTTAAATTCGTTACGAAAACGTTTTCGGCCTGAAGGATTCCTAAATCTGGTGCCTGTACGTTCTTTATTTGGGAGAAGTTTGTTAATTTTGCCATTCGAATTTTTCCCATGAACAAACCAATGCACAAGATCGCGGTGCTTACCTCGGGGGGGGATTCCCCGGGGATGAACGCCGCCATCCGCTCCGTGGTCAGGACCTGCGCCTACATGAATGTGGAGTGTATGGCCATCTACCGCGGATACCAGGGGATGATAGAGGGAGACTTCGTGGCCATGAATGCCCGGAGCGTCAACAATATCATCAACAAGGGGGGGACGATCCTCAAATCGGCGCGGTGCGAGGATTTCAAAACCCCGGAAGGGAGGAAAAAAGCCCACCAACAACTGGTTAAGGCCGGAATCAGCGGGTTTGTGGTCATCGGCGGGGACGGGAGTTTCACCGGGGCCACCATTTTCAACAAGGAATACGATTTCCCGGTGATCGGCATCCCGGGGACCATCGACAACGACATTTTCGGCACCCGGTATACGCTGGGCTTTGACACGGCCCTCAATACGGTGGTGGACGCCATCGACAAGATCCGGGATACTGCCAGCTCCCACAACCGCCTCTTTTTCGTTGAGGTCATGGGCCGGGATGTGGGCCACATTGCCCTGAACGCAGGTGTAGCGGCAGGAGCCGAGGAAATATTGATCCCAGAGGAAAACCTGGGGCTGGACCGCCTGCTGGAATCCCTCAGGCGCAGCAAGAAAACCGGCAAGTCCTCGAGTATCGTCGTAGTGGCGGAAGGGGATAAAACCGGTAAAAATGTCTTTGAACTCAAGGAGTACGTAGAAGAGCACCTGCCCATTTACGATGTCCGGGTTTCGGTTCTGGGCCATATGCAGCGGGGCGGGCCACCAAGTGCCTTTGACCGCGTGTTGGCGAGCCGGATGGGGGTAAAAGCCGTTGAGGCCCTCATCGCCGGAAAGACCAACCTGATGGTGGGAATCATCGACAACGAAATTGTACTGACCCCGATTGCCGAGGCGATCAAGGGGCATACCAAAATAGACCGGGAACTCGTACGCGTTTCCGATATAATGACTATATAAACATTAAAACATACTATCATGGCATCATTGCGAATAGGAATTAACGGATTTGGAAGAATCGGCCGCCTGGTTTTCAGGGCTACGGTCGAGCGCGACAACGTAGAGGTGGTTGCGATTAACGACCTGCTGGATGTGGAGCATCTGGCCTACCTCCTGGAGTACGACTCGGTTCACGGGCGCTTCAACGGTACCATCGCCGTAAAGGACGGCAACCTGGTTGTCAACGGGAAAACCATCCGCGTCACCGCCGAGCGGGATCCCGCCAACCTGAAATGGGACGAAGTGGGAGCGGATATCGTCGCGGAATGCACCGGGATTTTCACCACCCTGGACATGGCCCAGAAACACCTGGACGGCGGGGCGAAGAAGGTCGTGATCTCAGCGCCCTCCAAGGATGCCCCCATGTTTGTGATGGGAGTCAACCACCAGGACGCCAAAGCTTCCGATAAAATCGTCTCCAATGCGAGTTGTACAACCAACTGCCTGGCGCCGATCGCAAAAGTCCTCAATGATAGTTTCGGTATTGCCGAAGGGCTGATGACCACCGTCCACGCCACCACGGCCACCCAGCTCACCGTCGACGGGCCTTCCAAGAAGGACTACCGGGGCGGGCGCAGCGCCATGCTGAATATCATCCCGGCCGCTACCGGTGCTGCCAAGGCGGTTACCAAGGTAATCCCGGCCCTGGAAGGGAAACTTACCGGGATGGCCTTCCGCGTTCCCACTGCAGATGTCTCCGTGGTGGACCTTACTGTGAAGCTCGAAAAGGATACCTCTTACGAGGAGGTCAAGCAGGCGATGAAAACCGCTTCGGAAGGCCCCTTGAAAGGAATCCTGGGTTATACGGAAGAACTCGTTGTTTCCCAGGACTTCGTCGGGGATACCCGTACCAGCATCTTTGATGCGGATGCGGGCATCGAGCTCAATAGCAAGTTTTTCAAGGTAGTTTCCTGGTACGACAACGAGGCTGGCTATTCCAACAAACTCGTCGACCTCGCGCTCCACGTGCACAACCTGTAAGTATCGCCCATGGTACTTATCACCGACAGCGGGGCCACCAAGGCCGACTGGATTGCCATGGACAGCCAGGGCGACCAGCTTTTCATGACCCAGACCCTGGGGCTGAGCCCGGAAGTCCTGTCTAAGGAGGTCATCGAGGAACGCCTGGCAAATAACTTTGAGCTGGCCAAAAATTCCAAAAAGGTAACCCGCCTCTACTTTTACGGGGCGGGCTGCGGGACAGAACGCATGCGGCGCTTCCTCAGGGAGATTTTCGGGGAGTTCTTCCCGAATGCCAAGGTGGTGGTCAAGGAGGATACCTATGCCGCCATCTATTCCACCACCAAGGTGGGCCACCAGGGGATTGTCTGCATCCTGGGTACAGGATCCAATTGCAGTTATTACGACGGCCACCAGTTATTCCAGAAGGTAACCTCCCTCGGGTACATCCTGATGGACGACGGCAGCGGGAACTTTTTCGGTCGCAAGCTGGTGCGGGATTTCTATTACCATAAAATGCCCCAGGATCTGGCGCACCTTTTTGAGAAGGAATACAACCTGGACGCGGACGTGATCAAGGAGAACCTGTACAAGAAGCCGAACCCGAACACCTACCTGGCAACCTTTGCCCGGTTTATCGTGGAGCATAAGGAACATCCGTATTGCAAGGGGGTGATCGAGAAGGGGTTCCAGCAGTTCATCAATAACCACGTAATGCAGTTTGAACTGGCGACGAAAGTCCCCGTGCATTTCGTCGGGAGTATCGCGTACTATTTACAGGACGAACTCAAGGCGGTTGTTGAGCGGAACGACCTGGTCCTCGGCCAGATCCGCCAGCGGCCCATCGAAGGCCTGGTGGAATTCCACAAGGAGACGATTTAGTCGATTTGAAAATTTGCCAATTTGCCAATTTGAAAATGAGGGGAACGGACTAGTCGGTTGGCTGTGCCCTGTGGCCCTGTGGTTCGGCAAAGTGTTGATAAGCCCAATTGATGAATCGGGTGCTTTTCGGCCCTTAGGCCGCATTGCCCTATTGCCCTATTGCCAAATTACCTAACAGCAATCAATGAAATTTCCACATTGACGAATTTCGGCAGGTTGGCTACCTCCACGGTTTCCCTGGCCGGGGCGGAGTCGGCATCGAAGAACTTTCCGTAAACGGCATTGATCCGGGAAAACTGGTGCATGTCTTTGACAAAAATCGAAGCTTTTACCACGTCCGCGAATCCCAGGCCGGCCTCGCGGAGAACAGCCGAGAGGTTTTGCATCACCTGTTCTGTTTCCGCTTCGATACTTTCATCTATTAATTTCCCGCTGGCCGGGTCCAGGGCAATCTGCCCGGACACATAGAGGGTATTCCCCGCCCAGACGGCCTGGTTGTAAGGGCCTATGGGGGCGGGTGCCTTGTCGGTCTGGATGATTTTCTTCATAATTTAAGTTCTTGGGTGTTTATGCGAATTCGTTACGTGCCTGTCCGGGTTTATACGCGCCTGTCCGGATTTAATTGAAATTGGAGCGTTGGCTCCGGTTCTCCCATTTCAAATCGCTCAGGATACTCGCCTTGATGCCGATAAAGAAATACCAGCGTTCCAGGCTGCCGAAGGGCGTCCAGTCAAAGGTCAGTTTAAAACTCTTCAAATCGCGAGCAAAGCCCAGCCGGGTAAGCCCGAAGCCATTCCGGACAAAATCGTAGGAGGAGGTCACGCTCACATCCCAGCGCGGGGCCAGGGTCACATTCCCGTTGAACATGAGCACGTGGTTGGTGAGCTGCCCGTTCCGGTTGGTATTCGAATAATTCATCGCATACGACAGGTTCACGTTCCAGGGGATTTTTGAGGCCCAGGCCGGGTTTTCGATGTCGTCCGGGTCCCGGTTGTCAAAGGCGGTGGCGTTCAAATCGTTGGCCCTACCAAACAAATCGTCCGTCCGCCCGCCGCTGGCTGCCACATAGGTGTCCCCGTCGTAGGGGTCGTCCGGGTCAATTTCGGTATCCTCATCCTGAAAATCTTTACTGCTGAGTTTATACGTCAGGTTCAGCCGGGCATTGGTAAGCCGCAGGAGCCCGCCCCCGTTGTTGATGTTCAACTTGTCTATGCGGGCTCCGGTGTTGTCGATGGCGTACGGGTCCAGGCTGGCCCCGAAGTTGACTGACACCTTGTTGTCGAACAGGTTGGTCCCCCCGGTCATGCTAATCGGGCTCAGCTTCAGGGAATCCGCCTCAAAGTTGTAACTCGTACTGAAATTCAGGCTGTTGAGCAGCATGATTTTTTTGGGTTCTGTGGCCGTGGAATCCCGGTCACGGACCTTGGCTTCCACCGTGTTGGCCAGGGAGAAGGACATGGAATTCGACTGCCCCTGCCGCGGGGAGCCGTATAGGGAATTCTGGAACCGCGTAAAGAAGAGCGCGTCCCCCGTGGCCTGGTTCACTTCTTCCTCGTAGTACTGGTCAAAGGACGGCGCCCAGCCGTAACTGACCGTCGGGCGTACCACGTGCCGGATGGCCTGGATTTTCCGGTCCTCCCCAAAATTGAACTGTCCGTAAAGCGTAGTCCCGATGCGTGCGCTGAGGCTGTACTTGTTGAAGCGGTCAAAGCGCTGAATCGTATCCCGTTCACTGGTTTCGGTTTCCGGG
>CAXQQM010000035.1:0-21525 GCA_964226055.1 Robiginitalea sp.
TACAGTTGCATGCTATACGTTTTTGCAGGTTACCCCCCGCCCGCATTATCCCGGGAAGGGTAAAAGAAATCGAGGGTGCAAAAGTACAAAAAAAAGCCCTGCTTGGGAGCAGGGCTTTCGAGGGACCGCAAAACATTTTCCTTCTTCTTCATAGCAATTCAGTGAAATGCCGTTGCGGTAACCCGCATTAAATTGCGGGCTTCTCATGTGGATTCACCTACTAGATACGGCATTGCCAAAAAGGTTGCTTCCCGCATTGTGAAACTCGGAAAAGAAATGGTAATTTAGCCTCCCACTTAGAAATTCGAACACACTCATGAGCAGCGAAAAAGACGCGAAATTAAAGGCCCTGAAACTCACCCTGGACAAACTTGACAAGACCTATGGAAAAGGGACGGTCATGAAGATGGGGGACGATGTGGCACAGGATGTTGAAGTAATCCCGTCCGGGTCCCTCGGCCTGGATGTCGCGCTCGGAGTGGGTGGGTACCCCAGGGGGCGCGTGGTGGAGATCTACGGCCCGGAATCCTCGGGAAAAACCACGCTGACCCTGCACGCCATTGCCGAGGCCCAGAAAGCCGGGGGCATCGCTGCCTTTATCGACGCGGAACACGCATTCGACCGGTTTTACGCGAAAAACCTCGGGGTGGACATCGACAACTTGATTATCTCCCAGCCGGACCACGGGGAACAGGCGCTGGAAATCGCCGACAACCTGATCCGCAGCGGCGCCATTGATATCATTGTAGTGGATTCTGTCGCAGCGCTGACGCCCAAGAGCGAGATCGAAGGGGAAATGGGCGATTCCAAAGTAGGGCTGCACGCCCGGCTCATGTCCCAGGCACTCAGGAAACTCACGGCCTCCATCAGCAAGACGCACTGTACGGTGATTTTTATCAACCAACTCCGGGAAAAGATCGGGGTGATGTTCGGGAATCCCGAAACCACCACCGGCGGGAATGCCCTGAAGTTTTACAGTTCCGTCCGCCTGGATATCCGCCGCTCCACCCAGATCAAAAACACGGACGGGGACGTTCAGGGGAACAAGACCCGGGTGAAAGTGGTCAAGAATAAAGTAGCCCCGCCTTTCCGTACGGTGGAATTCGACATCATGTACGGGGAAGGCATCTCCAAGGTAGGCGAAATCCTGGATATCGGCGTGGATTACGAGATCATCCAGAAAAGCGGCTCCTGGTTCAGCTACGGGGATACGAAGCTCGGACAGGGGCGGGATGCCGTAAAGATCCTGCTCAAGGACAACCCGGAACTCCTCGAGGAACTCGAGGAGAAGATCAAAGAGGCCATCAAGGCAATCAAGGCGTAAACCCTTCAATTTACTGTAACGGGCAAGCAACCTTTGGGCGCCGGGGTCATCTTAGGGACGAGGAATAGTTAAAGATGATGCATATGAAGCGCTTTTGGAAAGGGCTGCCTGTATTCCTGTTGGTACTCCTGTTTTCGGCCTGCGACGTCACTGACGACGGCATGAGCTACTACTTTGTCACCCTCGAAATTTCAGAGGTGGACGTCCCGGAGTCTTTCCAATTGAATGAAACCTATGAAATCGGGGTGTCCTTTGTCCGGCCCAACGGGTGTACTTCCTTTGAGGGGTTTGACGTCCAGTCGGAAGGCAGTACCGTGCGCCGCGTGGTAGCCATCGGGGCTGAATTCCCCGAAGAGGACTGTTCCGGGGAAGCCGAGGTGGTTACCGCCAGTTTTGAATTCACCTGCCTGTACTACGAACCGTATCTTTTCCGGTTCTATTCCGGGCGGGACGAATCGGGAGCCGCCCAATTCATCGAGGTGGAAGTCCCGGTAAACTAACTGATTCCGTAGACAGCGCTTCCTGTGTAATCGAACCGACATTTTGACCCAAAAAGAGCTCATAAAGAAATGTAAGAAAGGAAACCGAGCGGCCCAGGAGGAGTTATACCGGACCTATTCCGCCGTTCTTTTTGGCATTTGTCTGAAGTATTCCCGCAACAAAACGGAAGCTGAGGACAACTTGCACGACAGCTTTATGACCGTATACGAAAAGATCCACCAGTTCCGGGACCAGGGTTCCTTTGAGGGCTGGCTCAAGCGGATTACGGTGAATACGGTATTGCAGAAATACCGGAAAAAGGAACCCCTGAGCCTGGTGGCGGAAACGCCGGACCCGGATGGGGATCCGGATCCCGGTGCCGATACGGGGGAGGAATTATCGCTGGGGACGCTGCTGCAATTTGTGCAGGAACTCCCGGAAAAATACCGGATCACCTTCAACCTATATGTCCTGGATGGCTATTCCCACAAGGAAATCAGCGAGTCCCTGGGCACATCGGAAGGGACCTCCAAATCGAACCTGGCCCGGGCACGGGCCATCCTGAGGGACCGGATAAAGAATACAAAAATCAATATCGCCTAACACAAGACACATGGAACCAGAAAATACAGACGACCTTTTCAGGGAAAAGCTCGGGAACTATTCCCCGGAGCCCGACCCCCGTGTGTGGAAACGCATCAGCGCTTCCCTGGACCGCAAAAAAAAGCGTCGGGCAGTACCGATCTGGTGGGCCCTGGGTGGGGCCGCGGCCGTGCTCCTGCTCGGTTTGTTCCTGTTTCGGCCGGATACCCCGGATGGGCTTTTCGATTCCGCGCCGGTGACCGGTACCCAGGCGGAACCCCCCGGGCAATCGGAATCCCCCGGACGAACGGAATCCCCCGGGCAAACGGAACCGAACGGGCAGCCCGGCATGGATTCCCAACCTGGTATCAAATCCCAACCCGGCATGGAATCCCAACCTGTCGTGACCTCACAGCCTGGGAATCCTCCAGCCGGGGAGGCGCAAAATGAGCAGGATCGCCTTGCCGGGACGAATGATGCGAACGCTTCCCTGGAAAATACCGGTGCTTTGGCTGCCCGGGACACCCAGGGCTCGTCCCGCAACGAGTCCGCCTCCCGCAATGATGGTGCCTCGCTCAAGGAGGGTGATTCCCGAAAAGGGGGCGATTCCCGGGAAAATTCAACTGGGGACAGCTTGGGGCTTCCCTCTGAAGAGGCTGTCGCAGCGCGCACCGAAAACGAAGCCGGACGGGATGCCGCAACCGGACGGGAACCGGCGCCGGAGGGAGAAGCGGCACCGGAAAAGGAACGTCAATCGCTGTTCGAAGCGATCGCCGAAGCCGAAGCAGCCGAAGAAGGGATCGCGGAAACCCGGACAGGTGAAGGCGGGAAGCGCTGGACGTTGGGGACTTCCCTGGCGCCGGTGTACTACAATTCTTTTGGGGACGGTTCGCCGATTTCCCAGAATTTTGTGTCCAACAGCAAATCCGGGACATTGAATTTCAGCTACGGCGTCTCCGTGGGCTACGAGGTATCGGACCGGCTGAGTGTCCGCTCGGGCCTTAACCGGGTAGATTTTGGTTACAACACCAACCAGGTGGCATTTACATCCACGCTTTCAGGCCCCTCCTCCGCTTCGCTGATCCGGACCATCAGTTATTCTGAAAATGCCCGGACCGTGGTAGTGGAGAGCACGGCCAGCAACGGAACCCCGCCCATGGACAATACCACGGCCGATGTCAATGCGCAGACCCCGGCCCGGGAAGGCCGGATGCTGCAGGAATTCGGGTACCTGGAGGTGCCGGTTGAATTGGAATACCGATTGGTAGATAAGAAGCTGGGGGTAAATCTGGTGGGCGGGATGAGTTCGCTTTTCCTGGTCGACAATTCAGTAAGCCTGGATTCGGACGGGGCCACGACCCAGATTGGGGAGGCTACCAATATGAATTCGGTCAGCTTCAGCACAAACCTCGGCCTGGGCGTGTTTTATAACCTGAACAGGGATTTGCAACTCGAGGTGCAACCCATTTTTAAATACCACCTGAACACTTTTACCAATACAGCGGGGAATTTCCAGCCCTATTCAGTAGGGGTGTATAGCGGCATCCGGTATCGTTTTTAAGCCTTGCTCCAGCCTTGCCTCAGTTGTGCGAGGATCCTGTCCCGGACCGACTCCCGAAGGTCTGCCTTATCCTTCTCGCCAAGGTCGGCGGTTTCCCTGAAGGCGAGTACCCGGGCCCTGAGGCGGCCGGGGGAACCTGCAAAAATCCGGAAGGGAAAGCGCTTCTTGGAATCGAAAAAGACCACAGGTACAATCGGGATCCCATGGGCGATGGCCATTTTAAACGCCCCGTCCTTAAACGCGTCCAGTTCCACAGTTTCGTCCGGCACCCCTCCCTCTGGGAAAATACAGATGCTCAGCCCGTTGCGAATCCGGCTCTGCGCCCTGCGGTACACCCCGGTCCGGCTCCGGCTGTCTTCCCGGTCTACCATGATGCACACCCGTTTGTAAAAAAACCCGAACACCGGGATGCGGACCAACTCCTTCTTGCCCACAAAAACAAACGGATTTCGGCTGACACGCAGCATGAACATGATGTCCAGCATACTCGTATGGTTGGCCACCAGCATATAGCTTTTCCCCCGGACAGGCCGCTGGTCGTATCGGATGACCGGGGGGCATCCCATGCCGTAGAGGATCACCGGGGCCCAGAGGTTCCGGGCCATCCAGAAAAATTGGGGATAGGTGCGGGGGGAAAGCGTGAACAACAGCAAAAACGGGAAAAACACCAGGATGGGCAGGGCTACCAGGATGTAGAACCACACCCTCCATAGGGCCAGGGCCATCTTGCGGAGCAGGGTCATCATGCCTCCAAAAATAGGCAATTTGCCCCGGCGGGGCTTGCACAGGGCGAATTGCCAGCCTACATTTGCGAATAGAAGCAAAGAATGACGCTATGCCAAGGATTCTCACCGGGATTCAGAGTACCGGGACCCCCCACCTCGGGAATATTCTAGGGGCCATCCGGCCAGCCATTGAAATGGCCGGACGTCCCGAAAACGACTCGTTCCTGTTTATCGCGGACATGCATTCCCTGACGCAGATAAAAGATGGGGACACCCTGCGGGGCAACACCCTTGCCACAGCCGCAACCTGGCTGGCCTTTGGCCTGGACATCGAGAAAACGGTGTTTTATCGCCAGAGCGACGTGCCCCAGGTAACAGAACTCGCCTGGTACCTGAGCTGCTTTTTCCCCTACCAGCGCCTGACCCTGGCCCACTCCTTCAAGGACAAGGCCGACCGGCTGGAGGATGTAAACGCCGGGCTTTTTGCCTATCCGATGCTTATGGCAGCCGACATCCTGCTCTACGACGCCGACCTGGTGCCCGTGGGCAAGGACCAATTGCAGCATTTGGAAATGACCCGGGACGTGGCCTCCCGTTTCCACGCCCAATTGGGGGAAACCTTTGTAATGCCCGAGGCCCGGGTACACGAGAACACCATGTACATCCCGGGGACGGATGGGCAGAAAATGAGCAAGAGCAAGGGCAACCTGATCGATATTTTCCAGCCGGACAAGGCCCTTCGCAAGCAAATAATGGGGATTGTCACTGACAGTACCCCCCTGGAGGAACCCAAAGACCCGGATTCCGATACGGTTTTTGCCCTCTATAAAATCCTGGCTACCCCGGAGCAGACGGAGGAGATGCGCGCCAACTACGAAGGCGGCAATTACGGGTACGGCCATGCAAAGCAAGCCCTTTATGAGTGTATCCGGGAGGTATTCGGGGAGGCCCGCGAACGTTTTGAGTACTACAAACAACATCCCGGGGAAGTCGAGGAAGCGCTCGAAAAAGGCGCCCAAAAGGCAGCAAAGGTGGCCGATGGCGTGCTGAATCGGGTTCGGGGGAAACTCGGATACTAGGGCTTTTGTTTCCCGCCACAAAATACGCGGGAACCGACCGGGTAGTCGGAATCGTGCCCTTTCATCGATCCACCCCTCTGTGTATGGATCGGATCAAATGCCGCCTGCCGTCGACCAACTTCCCAATCTGCCTTCGGAAAACGGCCCCTCCGGGGAGTGACCGACCCGGTAGTTTGTTTTTTACGCCCCCCACCGAAACAATTTCCCGGGCAGACAGCGCACCAGGCCGCGCATTTCGAGGTTGAAAAGGCCCAAAACCGCATCAGACACCTCCATTTGGCAGCGCACCGCCAGATCGTCCAGGTGCAGGCACCCGGATTCCGCCAGGCAACGGGCCAGGGTTTTTTCTGCAGGACACAGGTCATCGGGTATGGGGGTCACTACCTGATTCGGGAGGCTGGATTCAGATATCCCCCCATGATTTTCGGTTTCCCCAGGATTTGCCCTATCTACAATCTCCCAATCCATGGCTTGCAGGAACTCACGGGCATTTCCCAGCAATTGTGCCTTCTGCGAACGGATCAGGGCGTTGCACCCGGCACTTTGCGGGTCGGTAACCCGACCGGGGAAGGCAAATACCTCCCGGTCGTACCCAAATGCCAGGTCTGCCGTAACCAGGCTCCCGCCGCGCTCCCCGGACTCTACCACGACCGTTGCCGGGCTCATCCCGGCAATGACGCGGTTCCGCCGGAGGAAGTGGCCTGGCGCGGCAGGGGTCCCGCTGGGGAATTCGGTCAAAAAACCCCCATTTTCGACCAGGGCATCCCGGTACCTCCGGTGGGCAGCCGGGTATAAGCTGTCGAGCCCGTGGGCCATCACGGCGATGGTCTGCAACCCGTAGCCCATGGCTGTCCGTTGGGCACAAATATCTATACCATAAGCAAAACCACTGATAATTATGGGGTTCGCCGGGGCAATTCCGGCAATAAATGCCTCACAGGTTTCCCGGCCGTATGCCGTCATACTCCGGGTCCCGACCACGGAAACCAGGGGGTGTTTCCCGATATCGATCCTGCCACTCGTATAAATTACCAGCGGGCTGTCCGCACATTGCAACAAGCCGGCCGGGTAATCCGGGTCCAGGTAACCCAGGCAGCGGGCACCGCGCTTTTCCGCAAAACGGACCTCGGCTTGCGCCCGTCGCAGGTAGGCTTCCTCCCCCAGGCTGTTCACCAGGTTGTTCCTTAAACCCTTGCCGGCCAGCATTTTCCTTTGGGTAAACACTGCGGACGGACTGCCGCAACAAGCAATTAAATTGCGGGCTCCCACGGGGCCCAAACCGGGTATAAGCTGCAACCGGATTAATGCAATTATCTCTTTTTCAAGCATTTAAAATAGTAGTTCACAACTTCCCAGGTGAAAAAGTTGATAAAAAGGTAGCGGGGCCCGTTGGTGTAAATGTTAAATTTTAGCATCTTTGTCCCTATGGATACAGCCGGACATATCGAATCGCTGCTCTACCGCTACCAATGCGTGGTAGTACCCGGATTCGGGGCTTTCCTGACACAAATTAAATCGGCCTACCTGCAAAAAGACAGCAATACCTTCCACCCGCCCTCCAAAGTATTGTCGTTCAACGCCCAGTTGCATACCAATGACGGCCTGTTGGTATCCCACGTGGCACAGGCCGAGAAAATCCCGTACGAAGAAGCCCTGAAATGGGTAGAACAGGAAGCGCAATCCTGGCTGGAGGAACTCCGACGGGAAAGGAAGTTTACCCTGGAAGCCCTGGGGACCTTCCGGCTGAACAGCGAGGGGAAAGTCTTTTTCCAGCCGGCTGACAAAAACAATTACCTGACCACCTCCTTTGGGTTGAGCTCCCTGATTGCCACGCCGGTAACGCGGGAAGCCATGAAAGAGGAGGTTGCGGAACTGGAAGAGCGAATCCCTTTTTCATTTACCCCGGAATCCCGCGAATCAACCGGGTTGCGGCCGTTCCTGAAATACGCGGCGATTGTCCTGCTGGCCATCACAGCCGGGATTTCCGGCTATGGCTTCTACCAAAACCAAAACGCCTCCGGCGACCAGGTGCGCGCAGCTGCCCGGGAAAAAGTCTCCCAGCACATCCAGGAAGCCACTTTCTTCGGGACCCAGCCCCTGGAACTCCCTTCCATTACCCTGGACGTGGTGACCGAATCCCCAAAGGCTTCCCACCATATCATTACGGGGGCCTTCCGCGTACGGGGGAATGCCGACAAAAAAATCAGCCAGTTGCGCAACCGCGGCTTTGAAGCCCGGTACCACGGGGTGAACGCCTTTGGCCTCCACCAGGTATCCTGCGGCTCCTTCAGCGACCCGCAACGCGCCCTGGAAGAGCTTCGCCGCATTAAGCGGGAAGTCTCTGCCGATGCCTGGCTGCTCTCCGAAAAATAGGCGTTCCTGCTCCCGGAATTGTATCTTTGCCGAAATTTTCATCCATGAAACCAAAAACTCCCAGTGATTCACGGACCGTGATGACGGATTTGGTACTGCCCAGCGAGACCAACCCGCTCAACAACCTCTTCGGGGGCGAACTGCTCGCCCGGATGGACCGGGCCGCGAGTATTGCCGCCAGGCGGCACAGCCGGCGGATCACCGTCACAGCCTCGGTAAACCACGTGGCTTTTAACCGCTCGGTCCCCCTGGGAAGCGTGGTGACCGTGGAAGCGGCGATTTCGCGCACCTTCCGCACGTCTATGGAAGTTTTTATCGATGTGTGGATCGAGGATCGGTTCAGCGGGGAACGGGATAAGGCCAACGAGGCAATCTATACCTTTGTGGCAGTCGATGATACGGGCGTCCCCACGGAAGTCCCGCCCCTTGAACCCGAAACCGAACTGGAGAAACAACGCTACGAAGCAGCCCTGCGGCGGAAACAACTCAGCCTGGTCCTCGCGGGCAAGATGAAACCTTCGGATGCCACAGAACTCAAGGCATTGTTTCTGGAATCTTAACGGAATACACCCCCTGTGCGCAGAAAGCCTGCCTAAAAGTCGAAGTTGTCAGGATCCGGGCCAAAGCGATGCCCGCGGTCCATGGCGTCGAGTTTCGCGACGTCCTCTTCGGATAATTCAAAATCGAACAGGTCTGCGTTGGCCCGGATCCGCTCCTTTTTAGAGGATTTCGGGATGGTCACCACGCCTTTCTGTAAATCCCAGCGCAATACCACCTGGGCGATACTCTTTCCATAGGAGTCAGCCATGGCCTCCATTTCGGGCAGTTTGAAGATTTCCCCCTGCATGAGCGGGGACCAGGCCTCATACTGTATCTTCCTGGCCTTGCAATAATCCTGCAACGGCTGTTGCACCAGGTAGGGGTGGAACTCGAGTTGGTCAACTGCCGGGGTGACGGTTGCATCGGCCAGCAGGTCCTCCAGGTGGTGCTGCAGGAAATTGCTGACGCCAATAGCCCGGACCCGGCCCGAATCGTAGAGGTGTTCGAGCGCCCGCCAGGTTTCTTTGTATTTCCCCGCTACAGGCCAGTGTACCAGGTACAGGTCCAGGTAATCCAGGCCCAGGTCTTCCATAGTGCTGTCAAAGGCTTTGAGTGTGCTCTCATAGCCCTGGTCGGAATTCCAGACCTTGCTGGTGACAAACACCTCTTCCCGGTCCACGCCGCTTTCCCGAACGGCTTTCCCGACCCCGGCCTCGTTCCCATAGGCCCGCGCCGTATCGATATGCCGGTACCCCGCTTCCAGGGCCCATTGTACGGCCCGTTCCACCTCCCCGCCTTCTTCGGCCTGGTAAACCCCCAGCCCGAGGTAGGGCATCTGCACCTCGTTATTCAACTCAAATGATCCTTGTATGTCTGTAATTGTACTCATCGTTATATTTTATAGGCGATAGATCCAATCCTCCGGATTCAGGCGCGTGGCGTCCCGGTACAGATAGAATTTAAGTTGCGTCAATCCGTTAGACCGATTGGTATGTATTTCGCCGAGTTCGTCTTTTACCTGTACCTTATCCCCCTTCTTAACAAAGAGTTCCGAGAGATTGTAGTAGGTGCTGATATAATTCCCGTGTTTTACCTGCACCCCTTTGTTCCCGCCGGGAACCGCCAGGATGGCGATCACCTCCCCTTCAAAGACCGCCCGCGCCCTGGCGCCCTCGTCCGTGGCGATAATTACCCCGTTGCTCTGGTGTTTGATCCCCGGGTAAACGGCGTCCTGATAAATGCCGAAGCCCTGTTTCTTGACCCCTTTCTCCACGGGCCAGATCAGGTTGCCCTTGTTGGCCGAAAAATTGCTGGCGATCAAGGTGGCCTCCGGCGTAAGCGCAAACCGGCTGCTGGAGGTATTCCCCGAGCCGCTGTCCCGGTTGGAAGCCGCGATGGCCGAGCGGATCAACCGGTCGATTTCCCGCTCGATTTCCCGGGCCTCCCGGCGTTTGGATTCGATCTCCGCCGCATAGGCGCTCTCGTTCTGGCGAATAGTCTGTAAAAGCCCCTTCTGGCTTTGGATTTCGGCCATCAGTTGGTCCCGTACCCGACGATTGGTGGCGATCAACACCTCTTTTTCCTTCCGCTGGGCAGACAGGTTCTGGGTCAGGACGACCAGCTCCTCGGTCTTTTCCTGGATTTCCTCCCCCTGTTCCTGGCGGAACTGGGTGTATTGTTTCATGTACTGCAACCGCTTGAAGGCCTGGTACCAGGATTCGCTGGAAAGCAAAAACAACAGCCGGTTCTGTTTGGACCGGTTCCGGTAGGATTTTTGGATCATGGCGGCATAATCCGCCTTCAGGGCCTCGAGGTCTTCCCGGAGCTTACTGATGTTCCGAATATTGGCATTGATCCGCCGGTTGAGCAAGTTGGATTGCTGGTTGGTTACCCGGATGAGTTGTTGCTGCCGGCTTATTTTCTGGTCCAGGGCCTCCATCTGGTCCAAAACGCTCCCCTTTTGCTTGCGCTCCGACAATAACAACCGGTTGATTTCCCGGATCTCCTCTTCGAGTTGCTCCTTCTTGGCTTCCAGGGCCTCTTGTTCGCTCTCCTGCGCATAGGCCCCCTGCCCGGCCAGAAACGCCAGAAACAGCGCTAGAGGAAACCGCCAAGCTGCGAATGCTCGAATCACTGGGCCGAAATCTGATTAAAACCTTTCGGTATTTTATATGGAAAATTGAGTTCGCGGTTCAATTCCACCTGTCGGTAGGTGATCCCTATCGTAACCCGCTCCTCCCTTTCGATGGCCGCAATATAGAGCTGTTCGGGCACAATCCGGCCATCCACATCCTGATAGCTCGGGTATTTCACGTGCATCAACCGTTTGAACTCAGGCTGCGAAAGCTGCTGGGACGCCAGCCGGAAATTCCGCGGTTCGATTTCGTAGAGCAGTTTGTAGATCCACGGGTTCGCCTCCGGTTTCAATTCATACACTTCCCCGTCCACGGACAGGTGGTACTTCTGGCCGCGCAGGTCGTGGACTGCCTGGCCCAGGAGGAGGTTCTGTAGGTTGTTAAAATCGATCTCCGATCCGAGCAGTTCGCGGATATAGGTAAAATCCCCGTCAAAATACTCGTTCTGGAGTTTGTTGTAATAGGAAACCCGGTTCGGCGTGATCAACACTTTGACCACCCCCAGGGGGGCGCTGAGCCAGATCACCTCATCGCGTTTCATCCGCAGGCTGACCGTAACGCTCTGGTTGTTTTCGGCGTCCGAGTAATCGATAGCCAGCCGGCCGCTCAGGGTCTTGAAATCCGGCGCACCGGACATGTGGTTCCGGACCACGTTCTTTGCGGTCATCCGGGAGTCCACCTCGCCTGTGGCCGCCAATTTCCGCGCCCCGCAGCCGGTTGCCAGCCACGCGGCTGCCAGGAATACAATCCATGGTTTTAACTGTTGCATCACTGCGATCCGTTTTTACTTTTGGCCCGGTACTCCCCGGCCTTTTCCATGTTGCCCAGGGCGGTATGTGCATCTGCCAGCGCCGTGTAGATCCGCCGGGCGAGCTCCCCGCTATCCAGCAGGAATTCCTCCCCGGTTTCCAGAACGGAAACTGCCTCAGCGGGCCGGCCAAGCCCCAGAAGCCCACGCCCTTTCGCAAAATAAAAAAAGGGTTGCAAAGGGTAGGTTTCTATCGCCTCCGATCCGAGCTCCTCGGCTTCGCCCCACGATTCTGAGACGAGCAACGCCTCGAGTTGTTTCATATAATACGGAACAGATCCCTCCTCTGCCGGTGGATCCGTTTCCGAATCGGCCGCTTGGGTTTCGCTTTCTGAATCGGCCCCCGGGGTTGCGGCATCGGGAGTTTGTGCCGATTCCGGTTCCAGTTGGCGGGCCTGCTGGCGGAGGGCCAGGACCTCATCGGTATCCTCGAGCCCCCGGAGCTGTTCCAGGACCTGTTCCCGGTCTTCCTGCTCCAGGTACCACCGGGCCAGGTTCAACCGGAATTCCGGCATATCCATCGGCAGGAAATCGCGCAGTTCCGCAGGCTGTTTGTATTGGGGCCCGAGGGCCTCCATCAGCGTGTGGAGATACCAGTATTCCGCGGGTTCCGCCCGGACAGCCGTGAGGGCGTACTGCTCGGCAGCGGGATATTGCTCCTGCCGGATCAGGACCTTGGCGAGTTCGTGGTCCAGCACCGGGGCCAGGGGGTCCAGCTGCTTGCACTCCAACAACAGGGCTTCGGCCCGGTCGTAATTTTCGATCCCCTTTTCCCGCAGGGCCTGGAAGAACGTCTCCTGGAAGGCGTCCGAATAGGACTCCAGGAATACGTCGGCGCTGCCCTCCTCCTGGGCGCCTGCCAACAGGCACCAGCACAGGGGCAACACCCGGATGGCATTCGGAAATGGAACCATTGATCTCATCGTCATTGCTTGCCGGTACTGCCAAAGCCTCCAGCCCCGCGTACCGATTCATTCAGCGCTTCAACCTCCACCCATTCGGCCCGTTCGTGCCTGGCAATCACCATCTGCGCGATCCGGTCTCCGTCCGAAACGGTGACATTCTCGTTGGAAAGGTTCACAAGAATCACACCAATCTCTCCCCGGTAATCTGCATCGATGGTTCCCGGGCTATTCAGCACCCCGATCCCCTGTTTGGCAGCCAGGCCGCTCCGTGGCCGGACCTGGGCCTCGTATCCCAGGGGTAATTCCATAAACAGGCCGGTTTTGATCACGGCCCGTTCCAGGGGGCCGAGTGTGACGGAGCCCTCCAGGCAGGCCCGCAAGTCCATCCCCGCTGCACCTTCGGTCTGGTAGGCCGGCAGGGGCCGCCCGGACCGGTTGATGATCTTTACCTTCATTTCCCGCGTATCAGTTTGAGTAACAATTCCTTTTCAAGCCGGTAGAGCATCCCCAAAAATACTAAAAGTAACCCCAGACCGATATATAAGTTCCTGTTAAATACGTAAAAGGACAGGGCCGAGAAACCGATGGAAATACCCAGGTAAAAGGTGATTTTCCGCATGTTGTAGGGGATCGGGTAATACCGCTTCCCGAGGAGGTAGGAGAGGATCATCATCGTGCCGTAGGCGGCCAGGGTGGCCCAGGCCGAAGCCGTATACCCGTATTCCGGGATAAAGGCCACGTTGATGGCGATGGTGAGTACGGCGCCCACCAGGGAGATGACGGCCCCGAACCGGGTGCGGTCCGTGACCTTGTACCAGACCGAGAGGTTGTGGTAAATCCCCAGGCAGAAACTCCCCAATAGCACAATCGGCACCACCTCCATAGCCTCCCAGTAGGCGGCATCCCGTACAAAGAGGACTTTGAGCACATCCGCGAACACCACCACGGCCAGCAGGATTACGCTGCCCAGGACAACGAAGTAATTGGTGATCTGCGCATAGGCGCGCCGCGGGTTTTCCGAGGTGGCATGGCTGAAGAAAAAGGGTTCGATCCCGAGTCGGAAGGCCGTGGCAAATAGTGTCATAAACATGGCGAGCTTGTAACAGGCGGCATACTTGCCCACTTCCGCCTTGGCTTCCTCCGGGGTGAGGGGCAACAGTTCCGATAGCAGGTACTTGTCAAAGACCTCGTTGATGGTAAAGGCCATGCCCGCCACCATCACGGGGAGGCCGTAGGCGAGCATCCGCCTCCAGAGAGCGCGATCAAAAACCAGGCGCATGTGCCGGTAGTTCCCGCTCAGGATCAGGAGGGTCAGGCCGCTGGCCACCGTATTGGCAATCAGGATATAGTTGATCTGGAAGTCCGGCACGTACAACGCGGACCAAATGCCTTCCGTCTCGGTTTCCGCAAGCCGGGGCAGGGCCAGGAGGAAAAACAGGTTCAATACGATATTGGTGGTGACGTTGGCAATCTTGACCATCGCATAGATCCCCGGGGATTCCTGGGCCCGCAACCGGGCAAAAGGCACAATCACCAACGCGTCCAGGGAGAGGATGATGATAAAGTACCAGAAATAATTGACCTCGATGTTCATCAACGCAGCCAACGGCTCGCGCATCAGGGCGCCGAGGATAAAAAACAAGAGCGTGGACCCGCCGATGGAAAGCAGGGAAGTGGACAATACCCGCTCCTTGTTGTCCTCCTTGCTGTAAAAACGGAAAAAGGCGGTTTCCATCCCGTAGGCGAGGATGACATTAAAGATGGCAAAAAAGGTAAAGATCAGCGTGAGCTCCCCGTATCCCCCGGGCGGCATCACCTCGGTGTAGAGGGGCACCAGCAGGAACGACAACATCCGCGGCAACACGGTGGCCAGGCCGTAAATAAACGTTTGCCTGAAGAGTTTACGAAACAGCTTCAAAGAAGAAGGGGGTTAGATAAACCCCTAAATTAGGTAATTACCCGACGCCGGCAAAGTTATTGGCGCTGCTTGCCGGGATACACCCGGGCGGGTTTTTCCTTCACCCCATCGACCCGGACATAGAAACGCTTTCCGTCGGACAGGCGGATGTAGGACATCACGGCCTGGTCGGGCTCCAGGTCAAAAGGGAAATCCGGTGCCGGCAGGGGTTTCGGGGGCTGGTTGCCCACTTCCCGACGGGCATCTGCATGCATCACCCGGTCTGTATTCCCGTCCAGGTCCGTTCGGAAATTCCCGGTTACCAACATGCCGGTTTCCGTGTCCTCGACAACAGCAGGCATGATCTGCCCCCTGAAATAGAGGGAGTCCGGCCGGACCTCCCCGGGGATCCCGGGCGTGTAGCGCAGCCTGAGTTCCATTCCGGTGCCCGAAGCCTCCCGCCCCCCCATCCATATTTGGGCAGTGGGGTCGGTGACCTGGAAGGGCGGGTCTTCCTGGAAGGATTTCTGGGAAGAACACCCCATGAGCCCCATGGTCAGCAACAGCGTGGCAAAGTGGCGATGTAACATGCGTCGTGTCATAGATTTGTTCCTTGTAAAGATAGTTATCCAAATTTGATGCCAAAGGCTAAAGAGGTCTGTGGGAGCATTCACCCCGGGGAATTAACCGTGAAACCGGACCGGATTCCTCCCTCAGGGCAAAAAAAAATCCCCGGCGAGGTGCCGGGGATGCTGTCTTGTTTGATCGCCCACCGCGGGCAACTGCTCGCCTATCCTGCCAGGGCATCGGCCCCGCCGACGATCTCCAGGATTTCGTTGGTAATGGCTGCCTGCCGCGCCTTGTTATAGGTGAGTTTCAGTTGGTCGCGCAGTTCGGCCGCGTTATCCGTGGCCTTGTGCATGGCGGTCATCCGCGCCCCGTGCTCACTGGCAAAGGAATCCCGGATAGCCTTGAAGAGTTGCGTCTTCAGGGATTTCGGGATGAGTTGTTCCACAATTTCCGCCTCGGAAGGCTCAAAAATATAATAGGCGGATACGCTGGTTTCCGCTTCACCTGGCTGGATGGGCAGGAATTGCTCCGTCCGCACAATCTGGGTGGCCGCGTTCTTGAACTGGTTGTAGACCAGGTCGATCCGGTCGTATTTGCCGTCCGCAAATAATTTCATGAGCTCCTCGGCAATCGCCTCCACCGCCTCAAAAGTCAGGTCGTCGTAGACGGCACTGTGGTCGCTGATTATCGTGTGGCGCTTGCGGATCAGGTCGCTGGCCTTCTTTCCGATGGTCATGAATTCCACCTGCTTGTCGCCGTAAGTACCATGAAGCAGGCTCATGCTCTGCTTGATGATGTTGGAGTTAAACGCCCCGCACAGCCCCCGGTTGGAGGAGATGGACACGACGAGTACCCGGCGCACTTCGCGCACGTCCGCGTACTGGCTGCCGCTGTCCCCGTCCAGGTTGGCGCTCAGGCCCTGCAGCAATTCCGTGAGCTTATCGGCATAGGGCCGCATGGCGGTAATGGCATCCTGGGCTTTTTTCAGCTTGGCTGCCGATACCATTTTCATCGCAGAAGTAATCTGCATGGTGGAGCTCACCGAGGTGATCCTGTTGCGTATTTCCTTTAAGTTTGCCATATCCTATGGATGCATTATCGCGGTTGCGGGTCTGGCCCGCAACCCGTTATCAGGCTTTGTATTTGGCTGCCAGGTCGCGGCAAACCGCCGTGAGCGTGTCGGTTACCTCGTCGGTCAGTTTCCCGGCTTTCAGGGTATCCAGGACGTCGCGGTGCTTGGCGTTGAGAAACTCCAGGTAGTCGCGCTCAAACTCCTTTACCTTATTGACCGGTACATCCCGCAACAGGTTCTTGGAGCCTGCGTAAATGATCGCTACCTGGTCTTCTACGGTAAAGGGGTCGTTCTGGTTCTGTTTCAGGATTTCCACGTTGCGACGGCCTTTTTCAATGACGTTCAGCGTGGCTGCGTCCAGGTCGGAACCGAACTTGGCAAATGCCTCGAGTTCGCGGAACTGGGCCTGGTCGAGTTTCAGGGTACCCGCTACTTTCTTCATCGATTTGATCTGGGCCGATCCCCCGACACGGGAAACCGAGATCCCCACGTTGATCGCCGGGCGAACCCCCTGGTTGAAGAGGTCCTGCTCCAGGAAAATCTGTCCGTCCGTAATCGAGATCACGTTGGTCGGGATATAGGCCGATACGTCCCCTGCCTGGGTTTCAATAATCGGGAGGGCCGTCAGGGAACCGCCACCCTTCACCTTGTCCTTCAATACGTCGGGCAGGTCGTTCATGTCTTTTGCAATCGTGTCATCGGCAATCACCTTGGCCGAGCGCTCCAACAGGCGGGAGTGGAGGTAGAAAACGTCCCCCGGGTAGGCTTCACGCCCTGGCGGACGGCGAAGCAGGAGGGATACTTCCCGATAAGCGACGGCCTGCTTGGACAGGTCATCGTAGATGATCAGGGCCGGGCGTCCGGTGTCCCGGAAATACTCCCCGATGGCCGCTCCCGCGAAGGGGGCGTATACCTGCATGGGGGCCGGGTCGGAAGCGTTGGCAGCAACGATGGTGGTGTAGGCCAGGGCGCCTTTGTCCTCGAGGGTCTTGGCGATTCCGGCCACGGTGGAGGCCTTTTGGCCGATGGCTACGTAAATACAGTAAACCGGTTCCCCCGCATCGTAAAATTCTTTCTGGTTGATGATCGTATCGATGCAAACGGTGGTCTTCCCCGTCTGGCGGTCGCCAATCACCAGCTCCCGCTGGCCGCGACCAATCGGGATCATGGCGTCGATGGCCTTCACCCCGGTCTGCAGGGGTTCGTTAACCGGCTGCCGGAAGATCACCCCGGGAGCCTTGCGCTCCAGCGGCATCTCATACGTCTCACCGGTAATGGCTCCTTTGCCGTCGATCGGGGTCCCCAGGGTATCCACCACCCGTCCGACGATTCCCTCGCCGACATTGATGGAGGCGATACGCTGGGTGCGTTTCACAGTCGCTCCTTCTACAACATCCCGGGAATGGCCCAGGAGAACAACCCCAACGTTGTCTTCCTCCAGGTTCAGGACGATGCCTTCGAGCCCGCCGTCGAACTCCACCAACTCCCCGTACTGGGCGTTGGCCAACCCGTAAACGCGGGCAATACCGTCACCAACCTGGAGAACAGTTCCCACCTCGTCCAGCGTGGCGGACGCTTCGAATCCGGATAATTGCTTCTTTAAGATCGCTGATACTTCAGCAGCTTTGATTCCAGCCATTTTTCTATGATAAAAAGGCGATCCGACCTCCCGGGCGGATCGGGTTACTTATTTCTGTATTAATTCTCTTTTCAGGTTCCCGAGCTTGTGGGCCAGGCTTGCGTTGTATTCCAGGTCGCCCACACGGAGCACAAAGCCCCCGATCAGCTCCGGGTCAACCGTTTGTTCCAGGGTCACCTCCTTGCCGGTGATGGCCTGAAGTTGCCCGAGCACTTTTTTCTCCAGCGCCGGCGTCAGCGGTACAGCCGTAGTGACGTGGGCCACATCCTGCCCCTTGATCTGCTCGTACCGGGCGATGTATTGCCGGGCCACCTCATCGAGCATCCCAATCCGCTTGTTCTCGGCCAGGAGCCCAAAGAGCTGCACGGTGAGCTTGCTGGCATCGACGAATATCGCGCCGAGGGCCGAAGCCTTGTCCGAGCCCTTCAGTACGGGGCTTGTCAACACTTCCCGCAGGCTATCGCTATCGGAGAGCGTATCCAGCAGCTGCTGCATATCCTTTTCCACGTCCCCCGCTTTCTTCTGTTCCAGGGCCAGGTCCAGGACCGCCTTGGCATACCGGGAGGCTGCACGTGCTTCGCTCATTTGTTATCGCAATTTAATGTCGTCGACGAGGGTATCGACCAGCTTCAGCTGTTTGTCTTTGTTGCCCAGTTCATCACGCAACACCTTCTCCGCAATTTCCACGGAAAGGGATGCTACCTGGTTCTTGATATCCGCAATGGCCGCTTTCTTTTCGCCCTCGATACTCTGCCTGGCGGCCTTGATCATTTTATCGCCTTCCACCTGGGCTTGCTCCTTGGCGTCTGCAACCATTTTTTCCTTGATTTGCCGGGCCTCCTTGAGCATCGCCTCGCGCTCGGCACGCGCCTCCTGCAGGAGCTTCTCGCTGTCCGCAGTGACATTCTGCATTTCTCTTTTGGCTTCCTCTGCGGCCGCCAGGGCGTTTTTAATGCCCTCCTCCCGGTCGTTGACCGCGTTCAGGATGGGTTTCCATGCAAAACGGCGCAAGAGGATCAGCAGCAATACAAACAGGATGATCTGCCAGAAAAACAGTCCTGCCGAAAATTCGTTGATTAATTTATCCATTGTCGTCGGGTTATTCTACAATTCCGAAATACCAGGACAACCCCAACCAACCGTTGGGGTTGCCGTGGTTTTGGTTGGGTTTAGCCAGCGAAAATCGCGGCGAAACCAATCCCTTCAATAAGCGCCGCTGCAATCAGCATCGCCGTTTGAATCTTTCCGTAGGCCTCAGGCTGACGGGCAATCGCTTCCATGGCACGTCCGCCGATCATCCCGATACCGATACCGGCACCGATTACGGCGAGGCCTGCTCCTACTACACTTGGAATTTCCATAAAATAATTATTAAAGAATTAAACAATTCAACTACTAAGGCACCCCGTTAAAGATGCGCCAGTTCTGTTTCCTCCCCATGGTCGTGGTCGTGCTCCTCGGCGGCAAAGCCGAAATAGAGCGCTGCCAGCATGGTGAAGATATAGGCCTGCAACAGGGCCACCAGTACCTCGATGAGGGAGATGGCAAAGCTCAGCCCGAATGAAAGCGGGCCTCCGACCCAGCTTTTGAATATGAATATCAGCCCGATCAGGCTCATCAGTACCACGTGGCCCGCCGTCATGTTGGCATAGAGACGGATGAGCAGCGCAAACGGCTTGATAAAGATCCCGAGGATCTCGATCGGTACCAGGATGATGTAAATCACGATTTTCCCATACCAGGGCATCCCGTCCCCGAGCGGGTCGAAGATGTGCTTCCAGTAGTCTTTGGTCCCGGTGAAGTTCGTCAGCAAAAAGACCAGGATCGCCAGGGCGGTGGTTACCGCGATGTTCCCGGTGACATTCACACCCAGGGGGGTCAGGCCAAACATGTTCAGGAACCAGATAAAGAAAAATACCGTCAGCAAAAACGGCATGTAGCGCTTGTATTTTTTCTCCCCGATGTTCGCAATGGCGATGTCGTCCCGGATGTAGAGTACGATGGGTTCAAAGAACCTGCCGATGCCCCGCGGGATGTGGCCGTTCTTGGCGTAGCTGCGCGCCAGGCTGCTGAAGAGCCAGATGAGCAGAAGGCCGGTCACCAGCATCATCACGACGCTCTTGGTGATGGAAAGGTCAAGGGGTTTCGCATTGGTCGGGTGGTCTTCCTCGTCCATTGTGAGGTCCCCGGCGGCGTTGGTTTTATAGATTTTGCTGTGGTGCAGCACGTAGTAATTGCCATCGACTTCGGCAACTTCCTCCCCGTGGTGGAAACGGGCGGAAGAAAAGACCTTCAAACCGTCGTCCCAGAGGATGACCGGCAACGGGAAACCTACGTGTACTTTTTCCCCGGCGTCATTCGTGTAGGAGTAGAGGTTGAAGTCGTGGGAATCCTGCAGGTGGTGCTGGATGTATTCCTGGATCTCGGCCTTGGTTCCCTCGGGGGTGTCTTCCCCCTGGGGGGTTTCTTTGGCGGAGAGCCCGATACTGCAAAGTAATGCGGTAAGGGACAGGATTTTGCTCAGGAAATCAAATCGCATCATGCTCAAATCTTGGGGTCGCTAAAAATCGGTGCAAATGTAAGCTATTCCTCTAAAAAGAAAAAAGCAATTGCATTTTATTTTAAGCCTTTGGAGCCGGGAGCTAGCGGGTGTCTTCCTTTTCCAGATCCCGGAGCATTTTTGCCGTAAAATAGGTCTCGGCCAGCAGGGCCAGCAGGTAGGGGATGAAGAAGGAGGCGAATTCCGTCCGGGACATGTCGCCGTCGGCCTGGTAACTCGGGTAGAGGAAGATGAAAAAAACGAGGAATTTCAACAGGCTGCCCCCGATGAACAGGAAGCCTATCTGGTTGCGGAGCCGGCGGCGGAAAAAGTAGAGGCTCCAAACGATGGCGCCGGCCAGGAGGCAATTGATGGAGTACGAAGCCAAAAGCAGGTCGCCCAGGGGTTCGAGGCCGGACCGCCCGCGCAGGAGGGCGTGGATGGCAAAGGCTCCGCCCAGCAACAGGAGGAGGGTGGCAGTAAAGCGCGTCAGGAAGGCCCGGTTTTGCCTCATGGATTCAACCGCTTGATTTGGCGCAATACCACCCAGAGGGATACAGCTACCCCGAGGATCGTACAGCCGGCCGTAAACAGCCTTTTGCCGGAACCGTAGTTTGCGTCGAGCCACATGCCGGCCCGGGCGGCCAGAAAGATGATGACCCCCATCTCAATGGCAATGCCGGACAGGACGGCTACCTGCCTGAGGGGGCTCTTGGGCTTGTCCGGGTCAGGATGCTTTGGCACGTTCCCCGGTACTTGATGGGCTGCCTGCAGCCGGCTTCACGCCCTGGCTGCCTGATCCGGCGGAACCTCCTGTGCGTGCGGATGCTGACGAGGATGCCGACGTGGCGGGGTTGTTGCCGAGGCCGCCCTTGCCTTTCATACTGCAGGAGGCATTGAAGGTAGCGCCCGGTTCAACCGAGAGCTTGGATACGATGACCGTCCCTTCGATGACCGCCGTATTCTTCAGGGACAGCAGGTCGCTTACCTGGAGTTCGCCGTTGAAGCTGCCTTCGATATCCGCGTTGACGCATTCCACCTTTCCGTGGATGTATCCGTCCTTGCCGATGACCACCTTGCCGGAGGTCTTGACGTTGCCGTCCAGCTTGCCGTCGATACGGAAGTCTGCCTCGGAGATGATGTCTCCTTTGATTTTGGTGTTCTTTTCAATCCGGTTGGGTTGTCCGCCGATCTCGCTCATAGCTCTGGGTTTTTTGTTGTCTGAAAACATGGGGATTAGGATTTTGGGGTTTCAAGCTGACTCCGGTACGCTTCGATATTCTTGTGAATCTGCAC
>CAXQQM010000036.1:0-4038 GCA_964226055.1 Robiginitalea sp.
ATCTACACCACCTGTGACACTCTTTCCCTACACGACGCTCTTCCGATCTTTCCCCGGGAGCCTTTGATCAGGACAGTGGCCGGCCCGGTTATGGGGTTGTCCTTTAATTCACGGGAAAGGGATTCAAAATCGGGAAACCTTTCGGCTGGCAGCGAGCAGTCAAAAAAGTGTTTCCCCACCAGGTAGAGTTTCTCCGGGTTTTTGGACAATGCCAGCCTCCCGATGGCTTCGTGTTCTGCTGCCGCATCGGAACCCAGCTCAAACATATCCCCCAGGATGGCGATTTTCCGGTCGGCTTCCATTTCGGCCAGGTTTTCGAGCGCTGCTGCCATGCTCGTTGGATTGGCGTTGTAGGCGTCCAGGAGGATGCGCAGGTTGCCGCGTTCGATCAGTTGCGAGCGGTTGTTCGCCGGGATGTAGGATTCCAGGGCCTCGGCAATCGATTCTGTTGGTACCCCAAAGTATTTGCCGATACAGGCCGCAGCGGCACAATTCGGGTAATTGTACCTGCCTGTTAATTGGGTTTGTACCTCCACGTCGTCCACCTGCAACCGGACGGCCGGTCCATCGGTGAGGTTGGGGATTTGCATGTAGTCCGGGTTCTGGGCACTGAAACCCACGCAATTCGGGTATCCGGCCAGTTTTTCCAATTGAACCGGGTCGTCTGCATTCATAAAAATGGTGGCGCCCCGTTCCATCATGGTATCATAGAGCTCACTTTTTCCCCGGATGACACCTTCCACCCCCCCGAATCCCTCCAGGTGGGCTTTTCCAAAATTTGTGATATATCCGAAATCCGGCTGTGCCAATTCGCTGAGAAAGCGGATTTCCCCCTGGTGGTTGGCCCCCATTTCGACGATGGCCCATTCCGTCTCCGGGGTGATGCGGAGCAGGGTGAGGGGGACGCCGATGTGGTTGTTGAGGTTGCCCAGGGTAGCGAGAGTCCGATACTTCCTGCTCATGACGCCGGCGATCAACTCCTTGGTTGTGGTCTTGCCATTACTCCCGGTAAGCCCGATGATCCGGGCCTTGCACTTCAGTCGATGGTAGGCCGCCAGTTGCTGCAGGGCGGCCAGGGCATCCGGTACCCGGATGCAGCGGGGTTCGTCGGGAAAATCCCCCTCGTCCACCACGGCCATGGCTGCCCCCCGGGACAGGGCTTCTATGGCGAATTCATTCCCGTTGAAATTGGGGCCTTTCAGCGCAAAAAAAATGCCATTTTCCGGGATGGTACGGCTATCCGTGCTGACCTTTGGGTGTTTCAGGAAGATCTCGTACAGGCTTTCGGTAGTCATGGGGTAAATATAAAAAGCCCCGGCGATCGGCCGGGGCTTTTGGAATTCTTTTTATGCATTCCCGTTTATTTGCGGACTTTTTTGCCGCGAACGGTTTTGTTCTTGGTTTTGGATTTCGACCCCACACGCGACATGGCGCAGCGGAAACCGATATAGTCGGTGGCCATATACTGGGGCAGGTAGCGGCGTTGGGCCGGATCCAGCCAATAGGCGCGATCTCTCCAGGAACCACCTTTGTAGACCCGGACTTCGTCGTTGATCAGGCTCGTCCGGTAGTTGCTTTCATCGTACTGGCGGATGAGTTTTCCTGAGGAATCCCGCTCAACCTGGTGTTTGGGGGAGTTATACATGGCTGGCTTTTCCTCGTCTTCCCCATAGAAATCGGCAAAACGGGAGGAACTCGGGTCCCCGTCGCGGAAACCGCGGTTGTCGGATTTGGAGAAGTTGGTACGCAGGTAGGTCTCCTCTTCGCCCACAGGTTCCATTTTTACTTCCCCTGGGAGATTCACCGCCACGACTTTGCCCGTGGGCAGCGTATCGTATACGATGCTGTCGCGAAGCACCTGGACCTTGCCGTCCTCGCCGATTGCGGCTTTCATAAAGATGTTGCCCCGGAAATAGTTAAAATCGCTGATTTCGTCATCCACGATCGGGCGGTAGACGTCTGCCACCCATTCGGCCACGTTGCCAGCCATGTCGTAGAGGCCCAAATCGTTGGGTTTATAGGACTTGACTTCTGCCGTGATATCGGCACCGTCGTCGGACCATCCGGCAATCCCGCCGTAGTCCCCTTTACCCTGCTTGAAGTTGGCGAGCTGGTCGCCCCGGCCTACGCGCTGGCCGTTCCGGGTGTAATCGCCATCCCACGGGTATTTCTTACGCCCGCGGTAGTTGTTGTATTCCCGGGAACCCTGGAGTGCCTGGGCGGCATACTCCCATTCGGTTTCCGTTGGCAGGCGGTATTCCGGCATGATGATCCCACTACTGCGCTTGGCAAAGGTGGGCACGGAATCCTTCTGCTTTTTCCCGGTCAGGGAATCGATTTGTCCACCGTATACGGAGCCCGGTCGGTTCAGGTAAGCCTCGGTGGAGAAGGTCCCCCCGATTTCGCCATTCATTGCCCGGTATTTTACGTCATCTGCCAGGTAGCCTTCCCGCTCGAGCATTGCCTCGTTGACGCGGTCTGTCCGCCATTCGGCAAACTGGACGGCCTGCACCCAGTTGACCCCTACAACCGGGTATTCGGCATAGGCGGGGTGGCGCAAATAGTTGTTGGTCATCGTTTCATTGAACCCGAGGCGGTTCCTCCAAACGAGGGTGTCCGGCAAGGCACCTTCATAAATAGCGGTGTATTGCGGGTTCTCGGGAGGGTAGACGCTTTTCAGGTAATCGAGGTATTCCAGATACATGACGTTGGTCACCTCGGTTTCGTCCATATAGAAAGACTGCACGTGCTGCGTAGTCGGCGTGTTGTTCCAATCGTGCATTACATCGTCCTGCAATTTTCCCTTGGTGAAGGTACCTCCTTCCACAAAGACCAGGCCCGGTGCGGTTTCCTGCTCCTTGAAGTCGGTATTGTACTGGAAGCCGCCTTCTTTGGCGTTGATCTTCCAGCCAGTGGCCCTCGAAGTATTCTTGGACCCTCCTCCGGAATTCTTGCAGCTCTGCAAGCTCAGGGAACCGGCGATAACGGCTGCCGACAGTAGTGCGCTGATTCGTGTTCGTTTCATCTGTATTTAGGACTTAAGTTCATGTCTGGCCGAACGTGGCGGCCGGATGGTTGCTGACAATTCGTAAAAATTGATATCTCGGCTAATACAACGGGCAAAACCCTATTATATTTTACCAGTTGTCAAAATTTGCGGCCCGGGTGGCCAGCGGCTCCGCGGTCCTGCACTCTTTCCAATGATAACGGGTAAAATAAGGTTCTAGTATGCTGTAGAATTTACTTTTTGGTTTGTGCGGGAACCACTACATTGCAGGTTCCCGGGCATTGTGCCGGGGAGACTGGCGGCGGGGGAGTTCCCGATGCCAGTCAACCGGTTTCAGGGCAAGATTTCGTCGAATATCCCGTTTTAGAACAATACATCGTATAAATTTCAGTTATACACATTTTAGCAGCAAGTTTGCGAATTCTAATCGTATGAACAGAGAAATGAAGAAAATCAGCCTATTGCTCCTCCTGGCAATCAGCGTAAAATCCATGGCCCAGGACGGGGAACGCGTCATCACCACAGCCGTACCATTTTTGACCATTGCTTCTGACGCGCGGGCGTCCGGTATGGGCGATGTGGGTGTAGCCACCAGCACCGATGCTTTTTCCCAGCAATGGAATCCGGCCAAATTCGCCTTTGCAGAAAGGAAAATGGGTGTCGGGATCAGCTATACCCCCTACCTGGAGAGCATTATCACGGATATCGCACTGCTCAATGGCAGCTACTACAATAAAATCAACGAACGGAGCGCATTTGCCGTATCCATTCGCTATTTCACCCTGGGGGAAATCGAGTTGCGGAATACCTTCCAGGAAAACGGGACTACAGTTAAGCCAAACGAACTGGCCATCGACGGATCCTATTCGCTGAAACTCAGCGAGACCTTTGCCATGGCCGTAGGCGGGCGTTTTATCAACTCCAACCTGGAGATCCCCCAACTGGACAATGCCGTCCAGGCCGGAAGCACTTTCGCTGTGGAGGTGGCGGGAGATTACCGCGGCCCGGAGAAGGCCTACGACAGTTTTGAC
>CAXQQM010000037.1:0-7205 GCA_964226055.1 Robiginitalea sp.
AACACAAATTGGATGGTTGTCGGTCGATTAAAGGATTGGGACATGGCATTCCTGAACACATGGGATGACGATGTTAGTTCCATCCGCCTTGGAAGTGCCAATTAATTTTTACCAGGAATCCAAGAGCCCCAACCCTCTGGTTGGGGTTTTTTTTTGAATTTGATGGAATACCCTATTTTTGAATCACCAAGCAAAAGACCTATGAGCGCCATACGACACGACTGGACCCGCGAGGAAGTCCTGGAAATCTATAACCGACCCGTCATGGAGTTGCTCTACCAGGCAGCCGGGGTACACCGGCAACACCACGACCCGAACACCGTCCAGGTGTCCACGCTCCTCTCCATTAAAACCGGCGGGTGTCCTGAAGATTGCGGATACTGCCCGCAGGCGGCCCGCTACCACACGGAGATCGAGGGGAACGACCTGATGACCGTGAGCCAGGTAAAGGCGCAGGCACTCCGGGCCAAGGCCTCCGGGAGTTCCCGGGTATGCATGGGGGCGGCCTGGAGGAATGTAAAGGACGGCCCGGAATTCGAAAGCGTGCTGGAAATGGTGCGGACCATCAACAAACTGGACATGGAGGTTTGCTGTACGCTGGGCATGATCACCGAGAACCAGGCGCAGCGGCTGGCCGAGGCCGGCCTGTACGCCTATAACCACAACCTGGATACTTCCGAGGACTACTACAAGGACGTGATTTCCACTAGGGCCTTCGACGACCGCCTGGAAACAATCGGGAATGTGCGGAAGACCAATGTAACCGTTTGCAGCGGGGGGATCATCGGCATGGGGGAAAGCCCGGAAGACCGTGCCGGGATGCTCGTAGCCCTCTCTACACTGAGCCCCCAGCCGGAATCCGTGCCCATCAATGCCCTGGTAGCCGTACCCGGGACCCCCATGGAGGCCATGGAGCCGGTGTCCATCTGGGAAATGGTGCGAATGGTGGCCACTACGCGGATCGTCATGCCGGAGACCCAGGTCCGCCTGTCGGCCGGCCGCACCCAGATGAGCCAGGAAGGCCAGGCACTGTGTTTTTTCGCCGGGGCCAACAGTATCTTTGCCGGCGACAAATTGCTGACTACCCCGAACCCGGATGTGGCCGAGGATATGGAACTCTTCCGCCAACTGGGACTGCAGCCCCAGAAGCCCTTTGTCAAAAAGGCACAGCCCCAAACCGTCGAGGCAGCCGAATCCCAGCTCTCCCCCTTGGGCGAGAAACCCCGGTGGAGCCGGCCCGGCCATGCCATCCCGCGGAATGAAGCGGCCCGATCGGCAGGGAAATCCTGAGGATTTGTAACTTTAATGGTTAAAATGCGAGAACGGTGTACCTGAAGGACGTACAGCGGGTTGCTTCCATCTCCAGGGAAGCATTCCTCAGTGAATTTTTCAAAACCCAGACCCCGGTGGTGATCGAGAAAGCCATTGAAGGATGGCCCGCCTACCAAAAATGGAACCTCGACTATATCCGGGAAGTAGCCGGTGACTGCATCGTACCCCTTTACGACGATCGGCCGGTAGACCACCGGGACGGTTTCAACGAGCCCCATGCCAGCATGCGGATGGCCGATTACATCGACCTGCTCCGGAGCGAACCCACCCGATACCGGATCTTTCTCTGGAACATCCTTAAGGAAGTCCCCCAATTGCAGGAGGATTTCGACTATCCCGACTTTGGCCTGCGCTTGATGAAAAGCCTGCCCATGCTGTTTTTCGGGGGCCGGGATTCCTACACGTTTATGCACTACGACATCGACCTGGCAAATATATTCCACTTCCATTTTGAAGGCCGGAAGGACTGTATCCTGTTTTCGCAGACCGAGAACAAGTACCTCTACAAGGTGCCCCACTCGCTCATCACGCACGAACGCATCGATTTCTCGGCCCCGGATTTAACCCAGTGGCCGGCCCTGCGTTATGTGAGTGGCTATCGGGCGGATCTCGCCCATGGGGAGGTTTTGTATATCCCCGAGGGATTCTGGCACTATATGCGCTATATCACCCCCGGGTTTTCGATGAGCCTGCGGGCCATTGCCCGAAACCCGAAAAACCTGAGTAAGGCCCTGTACAATATCTTTGTCATGCGGCATTACGACAACGTCATGAGGCGGATAAGGGGCCAGCAGTGGATCGACCTGAAAAACGAAAAGGCCATTACCCGCACCCACAAACACCTGCAGGGGCAATAGCGCCTTCCAGGCAAGCGGCAAACCTCCAATGGAGCAAGCCGGTATATCCCAATTGCGGGATCGGAGCGGGGCACGGGTCACCGGATCAATCCGTGAATTCCAGCCCCCCGAGGTAATCGTAGATCCATTCGTTTTCCCAGCCCCGGTAATACAGGTAACTGTGCAGCTTCTGCCTGATTTCCGCCGCCGGTTTCCCGCGAAGGGCTTCGCGACGTTTATCAGCGAGTTTATCGAACTGCTCCCGGTACGCCTCCTCGGGGATTGACGCGATGGCTTTGCGAACCAGGTAATCGGAAATGCCCCGCATTTTGAGTTCCCGCCGGATTCGGTTGCGGCCCCAGGATTTCTGGCGGAATTTCCCGCGGGCGAATTCCAGGGCAAAGCGCTCCTCATTCAGGTAATTCCCCTCAATCAGGTGGACGACAATCTGGTCGATCGCCTCGGGGATCATCCGCATTTCCCGGAGTTTCCTAACCACCTCCTGGTGGCAGCGTTCCTGGTAGGCGCAATAGCGTTCCAGTTGCCGCGTGGCATCCTCGACCGTGTAGTTTTTCCTTCCGAATGCGGCCATGGGTTAGTTCCTGGGGTAGGTGATGGTTAACTCCCTGCCCGAGCCCCGTACCACGGCTGTGCCGTCCGGGTTGGAGGCAAGCTGCCCTCCTTCGGCCCTTGCCTGCAGAGCTTCTTGCGCATCCAGGGGGATTTCCAGGTCCCAATCACCCGCCTGAACCACCCGGAGGGTTATCGTTTGCCCATCGTCTTCTTCGTAGTAGACCGAAAGGGTGTTTCCGGCGATGGATACGTTTTCCAGGGAGGCAACGTCCCAGTCATCCGGCATCAGGGGGTCGATCCGGATCAACCGTTCCGATGCCATGGGGGAGATGCCAAAAAACTGTTCCACGATGGGTACGGCAAAAGCGTAGATATTCCACGCCTGCGCAATCATCCCGTAATCCGGGGAAACCTCGTACATGCTGCCGGGCAGGGCATAGCTGAAACTCCGCCCCATCCGCCTGAGGTAATCCAGCGCCTGGTCCGGGCGGCCGTAATTGTTCTCGGCAACGGCCTGTACGCCTGTCGGGAGCGTCATCACTGCCCCGGTATAGGAAAAGGCCGAACTGCCCTTGAACGACCCCGTATCGCTCCCTGCAGATTCATCCCGGTCGATCCCCGTGACAAAGACCCCGAAGGGATTCGTGAATTTGCGGGCGGTTTCGAGTGCGGTGTAGGCCTTGGCCGAATCCGCAATCCCCATTTCCATGGGCGTATTCACCACCCAGTTATGGTGGAGTACGAAGGGTCGGACCCCCGGTTGCGGGTTGCGCCGCAGCGTCTCGCGGGTCGCTTCCAACTCGGCCACGGCCCAGGGCTTGTCCAGGGTATCCGCCCGGACGATTGCATCCTCGATAAGGCGCAGGGCCTGCTGGTCCGTCCCGCGAAAATCGGCAAATGAGCCGTAACGCTCCGACCAGAATTCCGAATTGATCCGGGCTTTAAGTTCGTTGGCCCGCGCCGAGTACCGGCGGGAAAGATCTTCTTCTCCGAGTTCGGCTGCAATCCGGGAGGCATGGTCAAAGCCCGCCTGGGTATAGGATGCCACATCGATCATTTCGCTGTCCAGGCCGTGGATTTCCATCATCCCGAAACCGTCGGGGAAACCGTTGCCGTCCCCGTCGTTTTCGCGCATCAGCCAGTCCAGGCCGTCCCGGATGGTCGGGAAATACCGCCTGAGGAAATCCCGGTCGCCGCTCCATCGGTACACATGCCAGACCAGGGAGGCGAACTGGGGTGTTTCATTGATGTTCCCCGGGTTGAAAACGGCCCCGTTGGTGGACATCTCGTGGATGATGCGGCCATTGCCGTTCACGGCCCGGGATACACTGTCCAGCAACCGGATGGTCTGGAAGACCGCTTCCTGTTGGCCAACGGCCATATACCCCCTCAGGGCGTATTCGCTGTCCACCCCAAACCACCAGGGGTAATCGGGGATTCCGGCCGTAACCCCCGTGCCGATGCCCGGCACGTCCTGGATCATCCAGTCCGAGTTGTATTTCAACCATTCAAAAGCCTGTTCCAGGACGGAATCCGGGACGGTCAGTTTACTGCGGCCGGCCAGATCCGCATACCGGTCCCGTTTGCTTTCCAACAGGGAGGATGCCTTCCGGAGGATGTCTTGCTGCACCTGCCTGGCTACGGCTTCCGAGGTTGCTGAGCCCCCTACCGCCATTCTGATGCGCTCCGTTTCGCCGGGCCCGATTTCCAGGGAAAACCGATATCCTGCGGCAACCCCTTCCCCGCGTTGAATCGAATCGCGATTGGCAGGCAGGATACCGTCAGGGGCCCGGTCCGGCCCAAAGGCGACATACCAGGGCGATTGGCCATCCCGTGCCGTCCAGGCGTTGATGCCGGAGTCGTAATAGGCGGAATCCCGCCCATCGGCCATCCCGGTCCGTTCCCCGAGCCAGGTGGGGCGCAAATCGGTTTGCCCCAGGAAGCTGAAATCCAGGGTCAGGGCCTCCTCCCCGGTGTTTTCAATTTCATATTCCAGGGCCAGCCCGGGCAGGTGGTCGGGGACAAACTGCCAACGCCTGACAAGGAGGGGCTGTCCATTCCATGACCAGTGGTGACTGTTGGCCATCGGGTAGTTGACAAAACGGGTGCTGTCGGCTGCCGGCAATGGGTTGCCCCCGAGTTCTATGGAGGCTAGGAAACCGTCCATCAACTTGATCGGATGTGCCCAGATGCCCCCCATTTCCCCCGGGATATGCCAGCCGATTTCCGGGAAGGTCCCGTCCTGGTGCCCCACCATATAGGCGCGGTCGCCGGGGGTGACATACGGACTGGCCAAATAGGCCGGTTTTCCGCTGATCGATGGGCTCGTGGCCAGGAGCTCACCAAAGGACTCCGCCTGGCCGGGATCTTCACGGGAACAGCTCTGCAGAAGGACCAGGCAGGCGAAGGTTGCTAAAGGGAATTTCAATGTATTCACCACGGTGCGTTTCATCTCATAAAAATAGGCAATTCGCAAATATCGCCCGGCTGGCAGCACGGCAATTGCAGCCCGGGAAATTTGTAAATTCAGCCCGGTTGCTCACTTGCTGAGGCCCTGGGGCATAGCATCTGCGTTCGCGCTAGGGCAAAAAAAAACAGCCGCTGTTGGGCGGCTGTTTGTCTATGCTTCCTGGGCTTCCTGAAGGGGAGCCCCGTCTTTGTCGGTAAATCGGTACTCCAGATAGGAATAGGCATCCCTTGGCTGGATCTTGATCCACTTTTTAAATTCCAGAAACCATTTGGACCGGATGGAAGGAAATCCTTTGGTCAGGTAGGCGGCGATAAAGGGATGGGCATTCAGCGTGATTGCCTTTTCCCTGCCTTCACCTTTCATAATGCGCTCCAGTTCGTAGCTGATCTTCTCGATCAGCACAATGGGCGCTTCCACTTCCTGTCCGTTGCCGCTTGGGTCGACTTCGGTGGTCTTGATGTTGACCTCCGGCCGGACCCGCTGGCGGGTAATCTGGACCAACCCAAATTTACTGGGCGGCAGAATCTTGTGCTTGGCACGGTCGTCCTTCATTTCCTCCCGCAGTTGGTTGTACAGTTTTTTGCGGTGGTCCGGGCGGACCATATCGATGAAGTCGATCACAATGATCCCCCCCATATCCCGCAGCCGGAGCTGCCGGGCCACTTCCGCGGCCGCAATGAGGTTGACTTCAAGGGCAGTATCTTCCTGATTTTTCGCTTTGGTAGAGCGGTTGCCGCTGTTCACGTCAATGACGTGCAGGGCTTCCGTATGCTCGATGACCAGGTAGGCCCCTTTGCTCATGGACGCGGTGCGTCCCAAAGAGGTCTTTATCTGGCGCTCTATTCCGAATTTTTCGAAAATAGGCACGTTGGAAGTGTACAACTTTACGATGGATTCTTTGTCAGGGGCGATTTCGTGCACGTAATCCTTAATCTGATTGTAAAGCGTTTCGTCATCTACATGTATCCCGCTGAAGGAGTCGTTAAAGACATCCCGCAGGATCGATGAGGCCCGGTTCAATTCAACCAGAACCTTGGACGGTGTAGACGCCCGATTGATCTTCTTGCACATCGATATCCATTTGGACATCAGATTTTCGAGATCCTTGTCCAGCTCCGCGACTTTTTTGCCTTCCGCAACGGTCCGGATGATGACGCCAAACCCTTTGGGCTTGATGCTCTTCACGAGCCTTTTTAGGCGGTCTTTTTCCTCCTTGCTGCCAATCTTCTGAGACACGGATACCCGGTCCGAAAAGGGAACCAAAATCAGGTACCGTCCAGCTATGGAAAGTTCAGAGCTGATACGGGGTCCTTTGGTAGAGATAGGTTCCTTGACGATTTGCACCAGCATGGTCTGATTCGGCTTGACTACATCTTTGATGCTGCCGTTCTTGTCGATATCTTTTTCGAATGAAAAGTTCTTAAGGGAAAAGTCTTTCAACCTGCCGGAGCGGGCCAACTTCAGGAATTTCAGCATACTCTTTAGCTGAGGCCCCAGGTCGTGGTAGTGAAGGAACGCATCCTTCTCGTACCCTACGTTTACAAAGGCTGCATTGAGCCCGGTAACCGGTTTCCGGATTTTGGCGAGCATGATGTCGCCCACGTTGAATTTATGATCGTCTTCGTCTTGGTGAAGCTCGATGAGTTTCCCATTCTTAAGCAAGGCAAAATCGACGGAATTGGAATTGGATCTTACGATTAATTCTCTGTTCACCTGATTCATTTTTTTTCCCCGTTCCTTCATGGGAACAGGAAAGATTAAACAATACTAATTGCAGGTTATATCGTAAACCCGTCGAAATCCCGATAGGAATTTCTATGTCAAAGAACGTATCAAAACTGAAAAAGTAGTACTGAGACTACTTTTTCTTATGGCGGTTAGCTCTCCTGCGCTTTTTACGCTTGTGGGTCGCTACCTTATGTCTTTTTCTTTTTTTACCACTCGGCATAGCTACTTCTTAACGATTTTTATTTAACCTGCACGTTGCTCTTAAC
>CAXQQM010000038.1:0-5367 GCA_964226055.1 Robiginitalea sp.
GGACTGGGGTGCAGGCCCCCGGGCCTCCCAGAACCTGGTTCTGGCCGCCAAGGCCCACGCGGCTGTGGATGGCAGGTTCTCCCCGGATATCGCGGATGTTCAGGCAGTTGCGATGGGCATCCTGAGGCACCGCATCCTGAGAAACTACAAAGCGGAGGCAGAGGGAATTTCCGATGAGGATATCATCGGGCAGTTGCTCTGACGGGAAATCATCGCTGAGGTCGCGGGAAATCGGTGTTTTGGTGCCTTTATAGTTTCAATTCCCTCGGGATTTTACTATTTTTGGAGCTAGGCAAACAAGCAAAAACCAATAGCACATGGCATTTGATATAGACATGATTAAAAAGGTCTACAAGGCCTTTCCCGGACGCGTCGATGCGGCCCGTGAGCTGGTCGGAAGGCCGCTCACCCTTTCGGAGAAAATCCTTTACGCCCACCTCTGGGAGGGCAAGGCGTCCCAGGCGTTTGTCAGGGGGAAGGACTACGTGGACTTCGCCCCGGACCGGGTAGCATGTCAGGATGCCACGGCACAAATGGCACTGCTGCAATTCATGCATGCCGGGAAGCCTTCGGTTGCCGTTCCCACCACCGTCCACTGCGACCACCTGATCCAGGCCAAGGTAGGTGCGAAAAAAGACCTGATCCGGGCCAATGAAACGAGCAATGAGGTCTTTGACTTCCTGGAATCGGTTTCCAACAAATACGGGATCGGGTTCTGGAAGCCCGGGGCCGGGATCATCCACCAGGTTGTGCTGGAGAACTACGCATTCCCGGGTGGGATGATGATCGGGACGGATTCCCATACGGTGAACGCCGGCGGACTCGGGATGGTTGCCATCGGGGTTGGCGGTGCAGACGCTGTCGATGTGATGGCGGGTATGCCCTGGGAGTTGAAATTCCCGAAACTCATCGGGGTGAAGCTGACCGGCAAGCTGGCCGGGTGGACGGCCCCCAAGGACGTCATCCTCAAAGTAGCGGATATCCTGACGGTGAAGGGCGGGACCGGTGCGATTATCGAATATTTCGGGGAAGGGGCCACTTCCATGTCCTGTACGGGCAAAGGCACCATCTGTAACATGGGGGCCGAGGTAGGCGCCACCACCTCCACTTTCGGCTACGACGACTCCATGGACCGCTACCTGCGGGCTACGGACCGGGCCGATGTGGCGGACGCGGCTAAGGAAATCGCCCCGTATCTCACGGCCGACCCGGCGGTGTACCAGGAGCCTGAAAAATATTTTGACCAGGTCATCGAGATTGACCTGGATACCCTGGAACCCCACCTGAACGGGCCATTTACCCCGGACCTCGCCACCCCGATTTCCAAGATGGGGGAGGCAGCCAGGGCAAACGACTGGCCGCTCCGCGTGGAATACGGCCTGATCGGATCCTGTACCAACTCCTCCTATGAGGATATTTCGCGGGCAGCTTCCCTGGCCCAGCAGGTTTCTGATAAGAAACTGAAGACAAAATCCAATTTTACGATTACCCCGGGTTCCGAACAAGTCCGGTATACCATCGAGCGGGACGGGTACATCGATACCTTCAACAATATCGGGGCCACGGTGTTTGCCAATGCCTGCGGACCGTGTATCGGGATGTGGGACCGCTACGGCGACAACGCGTCGGACGGCCCGAGGAACACGATTGTACACTCCTTTAACAGGAACTTCGCCAAGCGGGCGGACGGCAACCCGAATACGCTGGCCTTTGTGGGTTCCCCTGAGCTGGTAACGGCCATTGCCATTGCCGGCCGCCTGGATTTCAACCCGATCACCGATACGCTGATCAACGAGGACGGGGAGGAAGTAAAACTCGACGAGCCACGGGGCTATGAATTGCCGCCGAAAGGCTTTGCCGTGGAGGACGCCGGGTACGTAGCGCCCAAAGAAGACGGCAGCAGCGTGGAGGTCAAGGTTGCCAGTGATTCAGAGCGCTTGCAATTGCTAGACCCCTTTGAGCCGATCGCTCCCGAAAGCCTGCAGGGGATGAAACTGTTGATCAAGGCCTTTGGCAAATGCACCACCGACCATATTTCCATGGCAGGGCCGTGGTTGCGGTTCCGGGGGCACCTGGACAATATCGCAAACAACACGCTGATCGGTGCGGTCAATGCCTTTAACAAAAAGACGAATTTCGTCAAGAACCAACTCACCGGCGAATACGGCGGGGTGCCGGACACCCAACGCGCTTACAAAGCGAAGGGCATCAAAACCCTGGTAGTCGGGGACCACAATTACGGGGAAGGCTCCTCCCGGGAACACGCCGCCATGCAACCCCGCCACCTGGGCGTGGCTGCCGTACTGGTGAAGTCCTTTGCGCGGATCCACGAAACGAACCTCAAGAAGCAGGGGATGCTCGCGCTGACCTTTGCGGATGAGTCGGATTACGATAAAATCCAGGAGGACGACACCTTTAACTTCACGGATATCCGGGATTTTGCCCCGGATAAGCCCCTGACCATCGAGGTGGTCCACCAGGACGGAAGCAAGGACGTCATCAAGGCGAACCATACGTACAACGCCACGCAGATTGCGTGGTTCCGCGAAGGGTCGGCCCTGAATGTGATTAAAAAGGAAAACGCCTGATAACCGGTACAAACTGAGACGCCCCCGGAAACGGGGGCTTTTTTATTCCCGGGCCACATATGAAAATCCGCCGTAAAACACTCCTGAACATCCTCCTGATTGGCTTTGTCCTCTCGTTTTTTGTCACCCCCCTGGGTACCTATTCGAAGGTCTGGCTCATGCAGTTGTTTTCCTTCGCCCCGGACCCGATAGAAATCGCGGAGCGGCAGCGCATACCCACCTATGACTGGAAACTCAAGGATTCGCAGTGGGAGTTTTTCAATTTCAACCGGGCAAAAGGCCAGGTGGCCCTGATAGACCTCTGGGCATCCTGGAGGCTTCCCTGCCTGCCGGAATTGCAGGGTATCCAGGCGCTGTACGAAGATTATGGGGATCGCGTGCAGTTCTACATCATTACGGATGAGGAACGGGAACCTGTGGAGGACTTTATGGAGGAGCACGGCTTTACCTTCCCGGTTACCTACCGGATCGTGGGGGAGCCGGCCCCGCTGGACGTTTCGAAGCAGCCGAGTGCCTACCTTATCGACCGGGAAGGCTTCATAGTAGTTGCGGACGACGGGATGGCGGACTGGGATTCCCGGCGGGTCCGGGAACTGCTCGATAAGCTCCTTTCCGGGGGCTAGGAGGCAGGAATTCCGGGGCCTTCAACTGCAGGGAGGACCGGTCAGGTCTTCCGGAAGTACTTAAATGGGACAAACAGCATCCCGAAGCATTCCCCTTCCTCTTTACCCAGGTGCTTATGGTGGATTTTATGGGCCCTGCGGATACCCCGCGCATACCAGTTATTCGCGTTGCGGAAGAGCTTGAACCGCTGGTGGATAAAGATATCGTGGACGATAAAATAGGCGATCCCATAGGCCAGTATGCCCAGGCCGATGGGCCACCCCTGCCAGAAACCCGTGTTCACGGCTGCCCCGATAAAGGACATCGAGACCACTGCATAAAACAGGAAGAAGGCGTCGTTTCGCTCAAACCAACTGTCGTGGTCCTTTTTATGGTGGTCCTTGTGCAGGCTCCATAGGAAACCGTGCATGATATACTTATGGGTAAACCAGGCCATGAATTCCATAAAGCAGAAAGTGGCCAGGAAAATTCCGATCCAAATCAAGACTGTCATCATACCAAATTTAACCGATATTTTACATATGAACGGGCCAGCAGCCCGACTTTCTGATAATTCGGGACCCGGATCCGGGCATGCCGCAACTCCACGGAGGGAGTCCGCTGCAGTTTATTCAGGAGTTTCGAATAATAGCGATAGGCCATATATACCCCGAACTTGGAATCCCCGGGAAGTTTGAGGATGCCCCGGTATCCTTTCCTGAAATCCTCCTGGATCTCCTCAACGATCCGGGCTTTGGATTCCTCATCGAGCTCCAGCAGGTTGGTATTCGGAAAATAGGTGCGCTCCAACCCGTCGTAATCCGCTCGCAGGTCCCGGAGGAAATTCACCTTCTGGAAGGCAGACCCAAGGGCCATGGCCGATTCGCGGAGTTGCTCGTAGCGCTCCCGGTCGCCTTTGACGAAAACGCACAGGCACATCAGCCCCACCACATCGGCCGAACCGTAAATGTATTCCTTGTATTCCTCCTCGCTCCGGTAAACTTTTTTGTGGAGGTCCATCCGCATGCTTTTGAGGAAGGAATCGACCAGGTGCCGGGGAATCCCGTATTTGTGAAACGTGGCCTGGAAGGCATTCAGGATGGGATTCAGGCTGATTCGCTCCTTCAGGGCCAGGTCCAGGTCGCGCTCAAACCGGGTCAGGAGGGATTCCTTGTCGTAATCGTGGAACGAATCCACGATTTCATCGGCAAAGCGGACAAAGCCGTAGATATTATATATATCCTGTCGGATTCCCTTGGCCAGCATTTTTGTGGCAAGGGAAAAGGAGGTGCTGTACCGGTTGGTGGTCAGCTTGCTGCAAGCCTCTGAGACGGTGTCGAAAAGTGCCTTCATCGATGCGTTAGCTGTTGTGTTTGACTATCATTTCGGAAACCAGTTTTCCCGAGATCAGTGCGGGTGGGACACCGGGTCCCGGAACAGTCAGCTGTCCGGAGAAATACAGATTCCCGACCTTACTGCTTTTCAGGCGGGGCCTGAGGAACGCGGTTTGCCGCAGCGTATTGGCCAGTCCGTAGGCATTCCCCTTGTAAGAATTGTATCGATTGGCAAAATCCGACACACAGAAACTCTCCCTAAATATAATGTTATTTCGCACCTGCTGGCCGGTGAGGCGCTCAAATCGATCGAGTATCCGATCGGCATACTCCTCTCGCAAGGCGGGGGTATCCTCCAGTCCGGGGGCCAGGGGCACCAGGAAAAACCCGGTCTCCTTACCGTCAGGGGCCATCCCCGGGTCGGTTACCGAGGGGAAATTTGCGTAGAATAACGGGGCTTCCGGCCACTTGGGATCGTCGTAAATTTCACGGGCATGTTTCCCGAAATCCGTATCGAAAAACAGGTTGTGGTGCTCAACTCCCTGCAATTTTGAATCAAAACCCATATAGAATAACAGTGCAGAGGGTGCGAATACCCGTTTGTCCCACCAGGATTCCGTGTATTGCCGTTGGGATTCGGGCAACAGGTGTTCGGTATGGTGGTAGTCCGCCCCGCTAAGGACAACGCCTGCCCGGACTTCCTTCCCGTTAACGGATATGCCGGCAGCCTGGCTGTTTCGCAGCAGGATACCTTCTACCGGCGCATTTGTGTGGAATTCCACCCCAAGGGATTCCGCCAATTCAACCATTGCCTCAACCACCTGGTACATTCCCCCCCTGGG
>CAXQQM010000039.1:0-11972 GCA_964226055.1 Robiginitalea sp.
GGAAAAGGATGCAGGGGCATTGAAACGATTTATCATGGCCAGTCCCTGGCTTCAGCGGGGCCAAACAGGGCAGTAAATACACCTGTCAAAAGGACACAAAGAAAATGGTTAAAATAAAATTGCACGAAATTGGAAACAAGTAAATACAAAGTGGATTCGCAGGGCTTCTATGGGGAGTTTGGCGGCGCCTTTATCCCCGAAATGCTTTACCCGAATGTGGAAGAGTTGCGGGAAAACTACCTCCCAATCATCGAATCGGAGGAATTCCAGTCGGAATTCCGTGAGCTGCTGCGGGATTACGTCGGAAGGCCCACACCCCTCTACCTGGCCCGTCGCCTCTCCGGCAAATATCATTCGCGAATCTACCTCAAGCGGGAAGACCTTTGCCACACCGGGGCCCATAAAGTAAACAACACCATCGGACAGATCCTGCTGGCAAAAAAACTGGGGAAAAAACGGATCATTGCGGAAACCGGGGCCGGCCAGCACGGCGTGGCGACGGCTACCGTCTGCGCCCTGATGGGGCTGCCCTGCGTGGTCTATATGGGCGAGGTGGATATTGCCCGGCAGGCGCCCAACGTAGCCCGGATGAAACTGTTGGGGGCCGAGGTACGGCCGGCGCGTTCGGGAAGCCGCACGCTCAAGGACGCCACCAATGAAGCCATCCGGGATTGGATCAACAACCCTGTGGATACGCATTACATCATCGGGTCCGTAGTGGGCCCCCACCCCTACCCGGATATGGTTACCCGCCTGCAGGCCGTCATCTCGGAAGAAATTCAATCCCAATTGCAGGAGGCCGAGGGGCGCCCGGACCCGGATTACCTGATTGCCTGCGTAGGCGGCGGCAGCAATGCCGCTGGCACCTATTACCATTACCTGGACCGGGAACACGTCCGGATCATCGCGGCAGAAGCAGCCGGGAAAGGGGTGGATACGGGGGAAAGCGCTGCGACGTCCGCCCTGGGCAGGACAGGCATTATCCACGCGAGCAAAACCTTGCTGATGCAGACGGACGACGGGCAGATCACCGAGCCGTATTCCATCTCGGCGGGCCTGGATTACCCGGGTGTCGGCCCTCTCCATGCCCACCTCTTCCAAACCGGACGGGCCCGCTTTATCCCCGTGACCGACGACCAGGCCATGGAAGCCGGTCGCGAACTCGCCCGGCTGGAAGGCATCATCCCGGCAATCGAAACCTCCCATGCCCTGGCGGTCCTCTCCCAGGGTGCTGTCCCGGAAGGATCGCTGGTGGTGATCAACCTCTCCGGAAGGGGTGACAAAGACCTGCAAACGTATATCGACCATTTTAAGCTCGCCTAATACCCCCTACATGAAAACCTCATTACCACCCGTATCCGACAGGCTGAAAAGCACCCTTGAAAAACCGGGGAAACTCGTCTCCATCTATTACACGGCCGGATATCCCGAGCTCGGGGATACCGTCCCGATCCTGCGGGAATTACAGGCCGCCGGGGCCGACATCGTCGAAATCGGCCTGCCTTTCAGCGACCCACTGGCGGATGGGCCCACCATCCAGGAAAGTTCCACGGCCGCCCTGAAAAACGGCATGCACACAGCCCGCCTCTTTGAACAGCTACAGGGTATCCGGAAAGAAATCCACATCCCTCTGATCCTGATGGGCTATTTTAACCCGGTGCTGCAATTCGGGGTGGAGGCGTTTTGCCAGAAATGCAGGGAAGTGGGCATCGACGGGTTGATCCTGCCCGACCTGCCCCTGGAAATCTACCAACGGGATTACCATCCCTTTTTTGAAGCGGCCGGATTGAGTATGGTGTTCCTGATCAGCCCGCAGACTTCCGAAAAACGCATCCGTCAAATCGATGCGGCGTCGGGCAGTTTTATCTACATGGTAAGTTCCGCGAGTACCACCGGGGTTCAGGACAGTTTCGGGAAAGGGCAACAAGCCTATTTTGACCGGATTGCCGGCATGGACCTCAGCAGTCCGCAATTGGTGGGCTTCGGCATCAGCGACGCCGGGAGTTTCCGGGCCGCCACCCAAAAGGCGAAAGGGGCCATTATCGGGTCGGCTTTTATCCGGCTCCTCACCGAGAAGGGGATCCCGGGTATCCGCGAATTTGTGAAAGGGCTGCGGGGGTAACCAGGCCCTGCGGACGACATTGTCGGAAAGGGTGGTTCAAACGTGCGGTTATTTGTCGCACTTGTGGTAAATTGAACCCGCCATACCCTTAAAAGACAGAACCATGAAATTCCGCCTGCTCCTCCTGCTGATCCTGTGCCAATTTTCCGTCCGCGGACAGGATGAAGCCCTGTTGAAAACCCAGGTGCGGCATACCATCGACGAACTCGTCCAGTTTATCGCCATCCCAAACGACGCGTTGGAACACGCCGATATCAACCGAAACCTCACCTGGCTCACCCGGGCGTTCTCCGAGCGGGGTTTCAACACCAGCATCCTTCCCACTGAAGAAGAGTCCCTGTTCTTTGCCGCCCTGCCCATGGAGGACGGCAAACCCACGCTGCTGTGGTACATGCATTTCGACGGGCAATCCGTGGACCCTTCCCAATGGGACCAGCCGGACCCCTATAAGGTGGTACTCAAGGCTCCCTCCGGGGATGGGTGGGAAACCCGGCCGATGAGCGAACTCAGCGACGACATCCCTTACGACTGGCGGCTGTTCGGGCGCTCCGTGTCGGACGACAAAGGCCCGATTATCATGATGCTCAACGCCATAGACCTGTTGAAGAAACAGGGGATCTCCCTGCCTTACAATATCAAAGTCATCCTGGACGGGCAGGAAGAGCGCAGCAGCAAACCCCTGCCCAAGGCGGTGGAAACCTACCGGGAACTCCTTCAGGCCGATTACCTGCTGATTGCCGACGGCCCGGTCCACTACTCGGGGAATCCAACCATTGTGTATGGCTGCAGGGGGATCACCACGATGACCCTCACCACCTACGGCCCGGTACTCCCGCAACACAGCGGACACTATGGGAACTACGCCCCGAACCCGAATTTCCAGCTGGCAGAGATCCTGGCCAGCATGAAAGACCGCGAAGGACGGGTCCTGATCCCGGGATACTACGATGGGATCAGCCTGAGTGACAAAGAAATGGAAATCCTGAAATCCGTGCCGGACGACGCCTCATTGATCAATAAAAACCTCCAGATCGCCGAACCGGAAAAGGTGGGGAGCTTTTACCAGGAAGCCCTGCAATACCCCTCCCTGAACGTTCGTGGAATGGGTTCGGGGTGGATCGGATCCGGGGCGCGGACCATCGTTCCATCCAGTGCCACGGCCGAAATCGATATCCGGTTGGTACCCGAAACGGATGGGCAGCGGATGAAAAAACTCGTCAGGGACCACATTGCCAGCCTTGGATACCGGATAACGGAGCAGGAGCCCGACGCCGGGATGCGAAATGCCCATCCCCATTGGGTACGGGTTACAGAGAGCGAGGTCACCGATGCATTCCGGACCCCCCTGGATAACCCGTTCGGGATGCACCTGGTGTCCCTGCTGGGGGAAACTTTTGAAAAGCCGGTCGTACAGATCCGTATTGCGGGGGGTACCGTCCCAATAGCCCCGTTCGTGAACGCCCTGGATATCCCGGCCTTCCTCCTGCCCATGGTGAATCCGGACAACAATCAGCACAGCCCCAATGAAAACCTGGAAATTGGACAGATCGCCTACGGGCTGCGCGTTTTTCAAGAAGTACTCAGCTCGCCTCCCCCCGGGGGATTTTAGCACTTTTTAACGGTTATTTCAATTCTAATTACCTATATTTTAGATAGTTAACTAGAAAAAAGAAAAACCATGAATGATAGAAGAAAGTTTAAGAGAAAGAGAGAGCAACACAACCCGGCCAATCCCACGGGGAATACAAATATCGACACGAATACCTTTGATATAGACGAATCTACCATCAAAGATCAACAGAACAAGAGCTGAGCGGTTAACCTGCCGCCCGGCGAACCATGAAAAAACCGGAGTTTCTCGCGAAACTCCGGTTTTTTATATGCTGCCCGGAGCCGGGATGCCCGTGTGTTGGGCGTACCCCATCAGGCGGAGTTCCGGCTCGCGTTGATATTGCCGTAGAGGGAGCGGGTTACGATCTTTTCATAGAGTTCCTTCCGGTCGGTGCCCTCGGCAATTTTCTGTAAGGCGTATTGTTGGATAACCAAAAGGGGCAGCACAATGTTCTCGCGGATTTTGACGGATTCACGGGAAACCGACTCATTTTCCATCAAAACTTTGTAGCCCGATAGTTGCAGGAGCATCTGTTTGGACAGCTTATACTCCCGGTGGAGCATCTCCCAGAACCCTTTGTACACCTTGTCTTCCTTCATATAGCTGGTAAGCTCAAAATAGCACTTGGTAAGGCTCATCATGCTGTTGAGCATCAGGGCCTGGAAAAAAGCCACCTCCTTAAACATCTTTTTGAGCTCAGGCATCCGCCCCTCGTCCTTGAGTTGCTTCAGGGCAGTACCGATGCCATAGTAGCCGGGGACGTTCTGCTTGAGCTGGCTCCAGGAACCGACAAACGAAATGGCCCGCAGGTCGGAGAATTCCAGCTTGGCCTTATTGCCGCGTTTCCCGGGGCGGCTGCCGATATTGGCGTTCGAGTAATATTTCAGCGTGCTGCGATTCTCCAGGTAGGGCAGGAACAGTTCGTGCTGCTTCAGGGCATTGTACTTTTCAAAACTCAGCTCGGACAGGGTTTCGAGCAAGTCCCGCTGGGATTTGTCGATGACGTTCTCCTTGCCGAAGATCGTATTCGAGAGGCCGGCGGTCAGCAGCTGTTCGCTGTTGTGCATAAACAGTTCCTTGGTGCCGAAAGTACTGGTAATGGTTTGCCCCTGTACGGTCAGCTGGATTTCGTGGTTGGCGATGGCCTTGGTCTGGGCCGCATAAAACCGGTGGGTCTTGCCACCTCCACGGGCGGGCGGGCCGCCGCGGCCGTCGAAGAAAATCGCCTTGATTTTGTTGCGCCGGCACACGCGGGAGAGGGTTTCCTTGGTTTTGAATATCGACCAGTTGGCCTTCAGGTAGCCGCCGTCCTTGGTTCCGTCCGAAAACCCGAGCATAATGGTCTGCAGGTCCCGGCGCTGAGCCACATGGGCCCGGTACTCCGGCAGGTCGAACAGGGTTTGCATCACGGATTCCGATTCGGCCATCCCCTTCATCGTCTCGAAAAGCGGGATAATGTCGAAGGTCAGCTCCCGGTCCTTCCAACCGGACCAGCGCAGCAGCCCGAACACGAAGAGCACCGAGAAGATGTCTTCCGAGTTGCTGATGATGTACCGGTTGCAGCCGTCTTCCCCGTTTTTCCGCTGGATCTCCTCGAGCTGCGCCATGTTGACCAGCGTATCCTTCACGATGGGGTCCTCATAGTCTGCAGGGTCGAGTTCCAGGGTCTCCCGGGTCAGCAATTCCACCAGGCGCTCTTCGGGCAGCTCGTCCAGGGACTCCTTTATAAGGCCATGGTGTTTGAGAACCGCCTCCACCACCTGGTAGTGCTTGCTGTGGTCCTGCCGGATATCCAGGGTGGCAAAATGGGTTTTAAACAACCGCACTTTGTCGATAAAATGGTCGAGCTCCTTGAGGTACAGGCTGTAGTAGTCTTCAGTCAGGATATCCCGGATTTCCCCCAGGGTCCCGGTCATCTCTTCAAATGAAAGGGTTTTGCTCGTGTCAAACATGGCCAGGTAGGCTTTGTCCCGAAGTTGCTGCATCCGTTCCTGAACCCCGCGGAAGGAAATGCGTTTTTGCAGGGTTTTCAGGTCGTTGTAATAGCATTTCATCAGGGTCGTCCGGAGTTCATCGGCCACGGCCCTTGTGATATCCGCCGTGACATACGGGTTCCCGTCCCGGTCCCCCCCAGGCCAGAAACCCAGCTTGATAATGTCCGGGTTGTCATACCCGTCGTTTTCGATACTCCCCTTGATATACGCATAGAGGTCACCGACCGCCTGGTAGTAGACATGCCGGAGCGTATAAATAATATTTTTGGCCTCGTCCAGGGGGGTCGGCTTTTTGCTGTTGATCAGGGAGGTAAGGCCCAGCTGCTGGAGGGTCACGTCGATCTCGTCGATCTTGTTCTCGAGGATCAGCGTGCGCAGTTCGGCGATGATATCCAGGACGGCCGGCGTGTAAAACTGCGTCGGGTGGGCCGTAAGCACGATGCGGGCACTGAAGGATTCCAGCTTTTTGGACACCTTGTCCCAACGTTTGTTCTTTTTGGCCAGCTGGAAATAGTCCCGGATGGACAGGGAATCCGTGTGCACGTGGAGCCTGGGGAAGGCCGCATCCTCCACGCTGTCGTACAATACCACCTGTCGTTCGACATACTGGATAATCTGAAACATCAGGTCGATGCGCTCCTTCTCGTCGTTGGCCTTGGTAAAATTCTCAAAAAAGTCGTTGAGGATTTCCGTGGGGTTCTTTCCGGCTTTTAGCCCGCGGTCACATTGCTGGAACAATAGCGGGATATAGATGCCCACATTTTCCCCTTCCGTATAGGGCAGGTTCAGGAAGAGGCTGTTGTAGATGTTGAATTTATTGCGTACGGATTTTTTGAATTCTTTCAGTCGTTCGACCTGGCTCATAGTATTTTCTCTGATTGTTTCCCGGCCTGCCTGCGGGGTTTCCACGCCGCCGGCAGGTACCGTAAAGTTCCTGAATTAGCCGGGATATTCAAGGCAATCCCAGCCCAAATAACAAAATATGGCAACCCGTACACAAAACCAACAAAATCCACTAGAAAAACGGCTCGTATTGCTCAGCCCTGAAATCCAGTGTGGTATACGCCGGGTCGGCCGCTTTTCGCAACTTGTAAGCCGGCATACTGCCGACGGCCCGGTTGGCCGAGCCGGAAGGCGCAGTAAGGGATACCGTCCGGATTTCGCGGCCTGCACCACCGGCTCCAGGCAGAAAAAACCGGTGAATCCGGGGTACCTGGTCCACCACCGCGCTGAGCCTGAGTCCGGATTCTGCCAGGTGCCTGCGGAAGAGGTATTCCGGTCCGTTTTTGCTGTTCCCTCCGGTAAAGAGAAGCGTATCCACCGACGGAAATCGCTGCAGCAGGCCAGTCAGGTTGCGCAGCCGGATATCCCGCATCCCGGTATCCGAGGCATCCACCTTTTCGCGGCGGGCACGGTCCACGATATCGCAAATGCCGATGCCCCGGGCCATCAAAAAGCGTTTTCTCTGTTCAATCGCCTCGGCCGTATTCTCGAATTTGAGGCCCAGGTTAAAAATGCGGTCGAGGATGGGCCAGAGCTGGCCGTCGCGGCTGCCGTAGCAAAAATCAACATCTCCCGGAAGCAGTTGCCCGGTGGTAAACCGGGGGGGTGGCAACGTGCCGACGACCCAACGGGTGGCTCGCTCAAATACAAAAGGCGGGTACGGATGGACGTGTTCAAACATTTTTCAGGGGGGTTCCTTCAGCCGGCTATTTTTACGCAGTCGGCCTTTTTTCAGGCGGGCCGCTTGGCCCGCTTGACGGTTCCTCTCGGATTGCCTAAATTAGTGGGAACAAATTACGCGACAATGGGCACGGGAGACAAAAAGACGAAACGGGGTAAAATCGCCAACAAATCCTATGGCGCCAGGCGCCCCCGGAAAATCCGGAAAAAAACCCCGGTAGAGGAAAAGATCAATATCAAGGGCAAATCCTGACAGCGCGCCACGTGCCGGAACTTGCCCCTCCGCTCAGCGGACAAAAACGGGCTGGTCATCCCTCAGGGTGTGTTCCTTGCTGTACTGGTAGTCGTCGTAATTGAATCCCAATAACCCTTCCGGCCGGTCGATCCCCTCATTCAGGACGTACCGCACCATGGATCCCCGCGCCTTTTTGGCAAAAAAGCTGATAATTCGGAGCTTGTCCTTGCTCCAGTCCTTGAAAACGGGGGTTACCACCGGGGCTTTGAGTTTCTTTGCGTCCAGGGCGCTGAAATACTCCTTGCTGGCCAGGTTGACCAGGACTTCCCCTTCCTCCATTTCCGAATTCAGCTGGTCGGTGAGTTTTTTCTTCCAGTATTCATACAGGTTTTTTTTCCTCCCCAACCGCAATTGGGTGCCCATCTCCAGTCGGTACGGCTGGATCAGGTCCAGGGGACGAAGCAGGCCGTAAAGCCCGGAGAGGATCCGGAGCTTCTCCTGGAGGGTGTCCAATTGGCCCGATTCCAGCGAATAGGCATCCAGCCCCTGATAGACGTCCCCGTTGAAGGCATAGATGGCCGGTCGGGCATTATCAGGGGTAAAGGGGAGGGAGAAATCCTGGTTCCGCGTCCAGTTCAACTCGGAGAGCTCCTGGGAAATATCCATCAGGCGCGCCAGGGAACGCGGTTTTTTCCTTGCGAGTACCTTGTTGATTCGGGCGGCTTCCTCCGTGAACCGGGGTTGTGAATATCTTTCCGTGGGCAACCCGGTTTCAAAATCCAGGGATTTGGCCGGGGACAGGACAATTTTCATAGCGTTCGGTTTTGGGAGTTAAAAATACAAAGCAGACGTGAAATGGGTAAGCGGGGTCCAGGGATGTTATTTATACCGCCATCGCCGGCATCTATTCCAGTCGGTGCCTGGCATACTCCCGCCATTTGACAATGCAGGCCGCCATATCCTCGGGGACCGGGGCCTCGAAATCCAGCTCCTTCCCGCTCAGCGGGTGGGTAAAGCCAAGGGTCCTGGCATGCAGTGCCTGACGGGGCAGGACCTTGAAGGCGTTATCAACAAACTGTTTGTACTTCGTAAATGATGTCCCCTTCAGGATGCGGTCACCCCCATAGCGGGAGTCGTTGAAAATCGTATGGCCGATGTGCTGCATATGCACGCGGATCTGGTGGGTACGCCCGGTTTCCAGCCGACAGGAAACCAGGGTGACATACCCCAGGCGTTCCTCCACCCGGTAATGCGTCACGGCCTCCTTGCCCTGGGAACCGTCCGGGAATACCTGCATCTGCAGCCGGTTTTTCGGGTTCCTGCCAATATGGCCCTCCACGGTACCCGACTCGTCGGTGACATTTCCCCAGACCAGGGCCAGGTATTCCCTCCGGGTGGTCTTGTCAAAAAACTGCCGGGCCAGGTTGGCCATGGCAGCTTCCGTCTTGGCGATGACCAGCAGGCCGGAGGTCTCCTTGTCGATGCGGTGGACGAGCCCGGGGCGGTTGTCCGAATTCAAGGGGAGCTGTTCCAGGTGGTGGACCAGGGCGTTGACCAGCGTACCGGTATAATTGCCGTGGCCCGGGTGGACAACCATCCCGGCGGGCTTGTTTACCACCAGGAGGACCTCGTCCTCATAGACAATATCCAGCGGGATATCCTCGGGCAGCAAGAGGTTCTCGTAAGGCGGGTGCTCGAACAACACGCGGATCGTATCCCCGGGTTTGACCCGGTAGTTTTGTTTGATCACCTGCTCGTTGGCCCGGATATTGCCGTCCCGGGCCGCCTGCTGGATCTTGTTTCGGGTGGCGTTCCGGATGCGGGTCATCAGGAACTTGTCGACCCGGAGTGGTTTCTGGCCCGTATCGGCGGTAAAGCTGTAATGCTCAAATAGTTCGTCTTCTTCCGGGTCTTCCTGTTGGGGGTGCGCTGCCATGTTCAATCGGATTCCGATTGGATCCGGGCCTGATCCGGGATAGTCCCGTTGCCACAGATCAGTTCAACCCGGGAAGTTTTCGGTAGCTTATCGCCCGGGTTGATATATTTGCCGTCGTGCCGGATGCGATAAACCATGTCCTTTCCCAGCTCGTCGATGTAGGTGACTCGCTCCACCTCCAGGCCAACGGCCCGCAGCATGGACTCCGCATTTCGCTGGGTTACCTGGATGATATCGGGAACGCTGACTTTCTTGTACCCTGACGGGTTGACCGTTACGTAAATTTTGCGGTTCTCCTTTACGCGGTTTCCCGCCGGCGGGTTTTGCTCGATGATTGAAAACCGCGGGTATTCCGGGTCATAATTGGCTGAGTCCACCACTTCGTACCGCAAGCCCGCTGCTTCCACGGCCTGCCGCATCTCAGGGACGGACATCCGCCCCAGGTCCGGTACCTGGACAAACTCCCCGTGACGCGTGGTGCTCTCAAGCCACTGCAGCGTCACAAAGGAAATCACCACGACCGCTACCAGGGCAAGGGCCAGGTTGATCAAAAATACCCGGGAGCGTAGAAAATTCAGGAAGTTGCGCATACGGTTTTTATTAACCCCACAAATATAGGAAACCCGCCTGTTTTTTAGTTAAATTGGGCCGGTCTTACGATCAATTTAACGCAATCCACAACATGGGATCCACCAAAAACATTGCCGTGATCATGGGCGGCTATTCCAGCGAATACGAAATTTCCATGAAAAGCGGGGAAGTAGTCTGCAAGTGGCTGGACCGCGAGCTCTACGAGCCGTACCGCATCCTGATCCGACGGGACAAATGGGTCATGCTGGCGGATTCCGGCCGGGAATACCCCGTCAACCGGCACGACTTCAGCGTGGACCTGGAAAACGGCACGCTCCGATTTGATTGCGTCTTCAATGCCATCCACGGCACCCCCGGGGAAAACGGGCTCATGCAGGCCTATTTTGAATTGATCGGCATGCCCCAGACATCCTGCGGCTTTTACCAGGCGGCGGTTACATTCAATAAACGCGACTTGCTGGGTATCCTGAAGTCCGCGGGGGTGCCGGCAGCGCGATCCTACCACCTGGACAGGGGCCAGGAGCTCGACCAGCAGGCCATCCTGGAAGCCGTCGGCCTGCCGTGTTTTGTAAAGGCCAACCGGGCGGGTAGCAGTTTCGGGGTGAGCCTGGTCCGGGAAGCCTCCGGCCTGCAAGCCGCCGTTGAAAGCGCCCTGAAAGAAGACGACGAAATCCTGATAGAAGCAGCCCTCCGGGGCACAGAGGTCTCCGTGGGGGTGATCCGCTACCAGGGGGCCACCCGCGTACTGCCCATTACCGAAATCGTCTCGGAAAACGATTTCTTCGACTACCAGGCCAAATACGAAGGCAAGTCGCGGGAAATTACCCCGGCCCGGATTCCGGAAGACACCGCTGAAAAAGTTCGTAAGCTCGCGGCCCGGATTTACGACCGGCTGCGGATGACGGGTTACAGCCGCTCGGAGTTTATCCTGGTGGACGGGGAGCCGCACCTGCTCGAGATGAATACCACCCCCGGACTTACCGAGGCAAGCATCCTGCCCCAGCAGGCCGCCTGTGCGGGCATCTCGCTGACCGAGCTGTTCGGGAGCGCCATTGCAGATGCTTTGGGCAAAAATGGTTAGCTTTAAACAACCAAACTGCAGACCGGCATGAAACGCGCTGTCTTTCCGGGGTCCTTTGACCCGATCACCCTGGGGCATTTCGATATTATCCAACGCGGCGTCTCCCTTTTCGACGAGTTGATCATCGCCATCGGGGAGAATGCGGAAAAGACCTATATGTTCGGGCTCGAGCAGCGAATGGAATTTATCCGGGAGGCTTTCCGGGATATCCCGGCCATTACCGTGCAATCCTACAGCGGGCTTACTGTGGACTTTTGCCGGCAGGTGAACGCGCAATTTATCCTTCGCGGCCTGAGGAACCCGGCGGACTTTGAGTTTGAGAAAGCCATCGCCCATACCAACAGGAAGCTATCGGAGATCGAAACCGTTTTCTTGCTTACCTCTTCGGGCAAATCCTATATCAGTTCGTCCATTGTCCGGGACGTCATCCGCAATGGCGGCGACTATACCGGGCTCGTTCCGGACACTGTAAGATTCTGACGCCCGGCACCTGATCAAATCCGCATACCTGGCCCGGTCAAACCTGAAACACGGGCCGGATCCCCGGAATACAGGGGCGTCCAACCCCATAAATAGGCCGGCTCACCACGAAACGGGGGCAGTTCACAACAATACTTGCACATATAATAGGAATCCCAGTACTTTCGTAGGAAATATCTGATGAGTTTTGAAGGAGACGCAAGTACACGCCCAGAGTTTTCTGATTTCACAATTACCC
>CAXQQM010000040.1:0-3565 GCA_964226055.1 Robiginitalea sp.
AATGCTGTACAACGCCGGAAATCCCCGGTGGTTTGGCTCTTTTTGGGTGTTCTGACAAATATATCCCAAATGTGGGTTGAAGGAAAACAAACTTATCAACAGGAATCACGCATACCTGCGCCTTCTGATATACCGGAACAGGCCGCCGAAGAGCAGGAGCAGGACAATGGGAAGCCCGATATTCAGGAGTTGCCATTGGGTTTTGTCGGCCGCCGCTTTCCGGGGGTCCAGCAGCGGGATGGCCACCTCCTTGCTGCGGATGTTTATAAGTCCGTTGTCCTCGAGCAGGTAATTGACCGCATTCACGAGGAATTCCTTGTTGCCGTAAAAATTATTTGTCCATTTGTCGTAGCCGAGTTCCAGTGGCCGGCCATTTTGCAGCTGGTTGGAGGCCAGGTCCCCGTCGGCTACCACGATCATCCGGTTCTCCGGACCCTGCTCCCTGTATTCCGGCAGGTCTACGGGCAGGATCCGGTTGGTATAAGCGGAGCGGAAGGCACCTTCCACCAATACTGCCAACGGTAGGTTGCCGGGCACAAACCGTTCCGGTTCGGGTTCTTCCCGGATTAGTTCCAGGCTGACGAGTTTGGGTGTCCCTTCAGTACGGGAGCGGGGAGAGGATTCATACAGGATGGTTTTCCGGTACGGGTTCTCCAGGGTGTCGATACTGCTGGCAAATTGCATCCTCAATGCTTCCAGATTCTGGTTGATCGGGTGGTTGTCCCTTGAAAAAACCATCGGGTGGTAAATCCATGGCACCGGGTTGTACTCAGAGCCCGAACCGCTGCCCGTGGCCAGGACTATCTGGGTACAGTACATGTCGGCAACCAGGTTCGCATTGATTCGGACCCCGTAGCGAAACAGCAAATCGTCCAGGTTCAGGTCGCGAGCCAGGGCAACTCCCTGCCCGTCCTCGTTCAGGAGGCTGTCGAGTTCCATGGCTACCGGGTCCACGAGCCAGAGTGTTTTGCCTCCCCCCACCATGTACTGGTCCAGCACGAGTTTTTCAGCTTCGGTAAAGGTTTCCGTGGGTTTGACAATCAGCGCGGCATGGAAATTCCCGAGTGCTTGAAGGGTCCCCCCCGGGTTGGTCGCCACGGAATCCAGGGTGAATGGGGCGATGTTGTAATACGTGCCCAGGGTGCTGAGCAAGTCCGCCAGGCGGTTGTCCGGGACTTCCCCATTCCCCTTGAGCACGGCGAGTTGCTTCCGGGTGGTAGTCCCCAGCTTGGCAAACGCGTCGGCAAAGGCATATTCCAGGTTCTGGATGGAAAGGTTGACACGCTCCTCGGTGGATGCCCCCAGCTGGTTCCGCAGCAGGGCTACTTTTTCGGACCTCCCCCCATGGTTGACAACCGCCCAGGGGAAGACCACCTCCTGGGAAACGCGGCCACCTTCCTCCGTGGTGACGCTTGCAGGCTTCAACCCGAATTGTTGCAGTTGCTCAAGCACTTCCGGCCCCGCTTCCCCGCCTTCCATCGGATCCATATAGGCAAAGCGGATTTCCGGGTTGCCCGTGGCAAACTGTTCCAGGAGCAGGCCCGTTTCCCGGCGCAGCCGCTCGAATTCGGCCTGGAGGTCCCCTTCGAGGAGGATATCGATGACCACCGGCCCCTCAAGGGCTGCCACAACTTTTTCACTTTCGGGCGCCAGGGTGAAACGCCTGTCTTCGGTAAGGTCCCAACGCTTGTAGACAAGATTTCCTGCCAGGTTGATCAATACCAGGAGTGCCAGCCCGATGAGGATACTTTTGAAAAATCCGTGCTTTTTCATTGTCGGTACTGGTTTAGCCGCCGGGTGGTCAGGTAGAGGAAAAATACGGCCAGACTGATAAAATAGATCAGGTCCCGGCTGTCTACAACCCCCCCCAATCGTCTCGTAATGGGCCCGGATCCCCAATTCACGAAGGAACAGGGCCGTACCCCCGTCAGGGAATAACGTCGCCAGGCTATCGAATCCCTGGTAGAACAGGAAACAGGCAACCACCGCGAGCATGAAGGCAGCAATCTGGTTGTCGGTCAGGCTCGAGGCAAACAAACCGATAGAGGCATAGACCCCCATTAGCAAAAGCAGGCCCATATAGGAACCCCAGACCAGGCCGGTGTCCAGGTTCCCCTCCGTGGCGCCGAGCTGGTGGACGGCCAGCACATAAAGCAGGGTAGGGAGCAGGGTAACCCCGATCAGGGCGCAAACGCCCAGGAACTTCCCCAGGACCAGGCGGCCTGTGGTGACCGGCCGGCTCAGGAGCAGCTCCAGGGTCCCGAGCTTGCGTTCCTCGGCAAAAGACCGCATACAAACTGCTGGGATCAATAACAAAAATGCCCAGGGGGCCAATAAAAAAAACAGGCTCAGGTCGGCGAATCCGTAATCGATCATATTGAACGGCCCCCGGAAAACCCAAAGGAACAGCCCGGTGATTGCCAGGAATATCCCCATTACCAGATATCCCACAGGGGAGGAAAAAAAGGAAGAAAATTCTTTTTTGAAGACTGCAAACATGCCTGTCAGGTTTGAAATTCGGTGGCTTTCCTCAGGCTCCATGCCCGCGGCTTCTCCGAAAAAAGCTGGCGGGTCCTGCCCCAGACTTTCCGGAAAAACTCGGAATTCCGGTACTCCTCCAGGTCCTGTTCGGATTCCCAGATGCTGTATGTAAAAAATGTATTGGGGTGATGCATATCTCGGTAAAGCTCCAGGTGCCGGCATCCCCTGGACGCACGGATGGTTGCCGACGAATCTTTGAAAATTCGCTCAAAACTAGGAATATTTTCGGTTTCAAAGGTCATTTGTACGATTCGCGTAAGCATTTACTGGAAATTGATGAATACGGTATCCCGGTAGTCCAGGCCCAGGAGGGTGGCGGCCCCTCCAACCGTATTCAGGTTACTTTTGTAGATGGCGAGTTCAACATACCCGGAGGAGTTGAAAAGCGCCAACAGGTCGCCGGGCCCCCTGCGCTGGGCCCTGTCCAGGTCAAAATTGATGAACCCGCTGTACCGGTCGTGGATTGCAGTTAATTTCTGGTTGCGGGCCTCCAGGGTAAAGGGACGGCCTTTGCGATATGCGTCAAAAAGGCTACGCTGGATATTGGTGACCACGTTGCCATAATTGTCGATGTACATGACGCTGCCCACGATCGTATCGCCGTCGTTGGTGACACGGGGTGCGAACTCCTTATAGTGGCGCAGTTTTCCAAAGGGCTTCCCGATAACCTCCGGGGTGCCTCCCCGGGCCAGGTGGCAGGCTGCCGGGACAAATACGCTCAGCACGGGAAACGCGTCCTGGATGGTTCCGGGAAGGCTGATCTCCACAACCTTCTCAGGCCGGACTTCCTCCACGATCAGGCTGATAACCCCGTTGTCCGCGGTGATAAAATAATGGCCGTCCACTTTGACGGCGAGGTGGGTGGTCTCCGGGGTGTGTTCCGAATCGACTCCGACGATATGGATCGTCCCCTCGGGAAAGGCCTTGTAGGCATTTTTAAGCAGGTAGGCGCACTCCTGGATGTGGAAGGGGTTTACCTGGTGGGAGATATCTACGATCACGGCATCCCTGAGCTCCTTGTGAA
>CAXQQM010000041.1:0-7984 GCA_964226055.1 Robiginitalea sp.
CGCTCATATTATTCGATATTGATCCCTTTTAGCACGAGTTTTTTCCACTCGGGGTTTGCCTTGATATACCCGGCCACAAACGGGCAAAGCGGCACCAGCGTCAGGTCTTTCTCCTCGATGTCCACCAGGGCGGCACGAACCAAAGAACTGCCGATGCCCTGGCCTTCCAGCTCATCGGGTACCTCGGTCTGGGTCAGGTAAATTTTATCTTTGGTGCATATGTATTCAATTCGCGGCACATTTTCACCTATGTGGAATTCGTACCGTTTCTCTTCCGCATTGTCAATCAGCGTGTGGGTTGCCATGTTATTTTTCTGCATTAATGGGTGGCGGACCTTCGGGGATGATCGGCTCATACACCGTTTCCCCTTTGCGTTCCCGATATTCTTCCTTTACGGCTTCCACCAGTTTCGGGTTTTCGAATAGGTCGACCATGGTCATTCCCATGGCCTTGGCGGCGTAGAGCATTCCCTTGTGGCCGATACTCATCCCCCCGCAGGCAACCACTGCCCAGGAATGCCATGGGGTATCCTTGGGAGCGACGGTTACCCCGAGGTTGATGTTGGGCACGTTCCAGCTGACGTCGCCCACATCCGTGGAGCCGCCCCCCGGGTTTTCGCGGGTGGCTTTCAAAGGCCGAACCTGGCTATCCATGCCCACCTGGGGCTTCCCGGTGGCCAGTTGTATCTTCTTGCCGAATTCCTGTTCGGCTTCGGTGTATTCTATCGGTCCCAGCAATTCGAGATTCTTTTGCATCGCTTCGCCCCCCGTACGGTTGACGAGCGTTTCGTAAATCCCGGATATCAGGGAGATTTTGTAATCTACATTTGCCATGATTGCCGCGCCTTCCGCCATTTTTTGCACGTGCTCATACACGGGCATCATACCTTCCCGTTTCGTATCGCGTACGCGGACCCAGATCCGGGAATAATCCGGGACTACATTGACTACCTGGCCCCCGTCCTGGATGTGGTAGTGGATGCGGACCGTTGGCTGGATGTGTTCTCGGTAGTAATTAATGCCGGTGGTGTAGAGTTCCAGGGCATCCGAGGCGCTACGCCCGTTCCAGGGATCGGCGGAGGCGTGGGCCGCCTGCCCGAAAAATTCGACCTTGAAATCCACCAGGGCTAGTGTACTCTGGACATCCGCCTCGATTTCGGCCCCGGGGTGCCAGCTCAGGTTTACGTCCACGTCGTCCCAGAGGCCCTCGCGGACCATCCAGATCTTGCCGAAGAATTTTTCTTCAGCCGGGGTCCCGAGGAATTTGACGGTCCCGGACAGGTCTCCCGCCTCGATGAGTTCCTTGACGGCAATAGCCGAGGCCAGGCTGGCGGTGCCAAACAGGTTGTGCCCGCATCCGTGGCCGGCACCCCCCGGGTCCAGGGCTTCCTTGGTGGGTTGGGCTTTCTGGGAGATCCCCGGCAATGCATCGAACTCCCCGAGAACCGAAATCACCGGGCTGCCGCTGCCGTAAGTGGCAACGAAGGCTGTGGGCATCCCGGCCACGCCGCGTTCTACCGCGAAGCCGTTTTCTTCGGCATAATCGGCCAGCAGCCGGCTCGAGGTGTTTTCCTGGAAGGCTATTTCCGCGGCTGCCCATATGGAATCGCTCAGGGCGATCAATTCCTGCTGGTGGGCATTGATGGATTCAACGATGGCCCGCTTCTCGGAGCCCATCTTCTGTGCGTGCACAAACAGGCCGAATAACAGGCCCAGGGGTAGTAAGCTTTTTTTCATAATGGTATTTGAATTAGTCGCTGCGTCAGTCCGGTTTTGAAACCGGCTTCTAAATATACCAAAAAATGGATGCCTTACCGGACCTGCCCGGCCGGAAATGGGAATGCATTCCATCGAAAAAATGCAATTTTTACCGGGATGGCCTGTTAATTGAATAGGAACTGGAGATAATCAACGGAAATTGCCCCTGCAATGGCTTTCTTTTGCAGAGTGCAAGAACCCGAAACCAAAACCCAAAATCCTGCACCATGAAACGATACTTGCAACTTTGTTTTTTAATGGGGGTTCTCGCGCTGGCCGCATCCTGCAGCGCAACCAACCGGCTGAGTATGACAGTGACCGAACCGGCAGCTGTGTCGCTGCCAGGGACTGTCCAACGCATTGGTATCATTAACCGTTCCGTCCCGTCGGAGGGCAACCGGGGCCTTGCAAAGATCGACGCCGTCCTTTCGGCTGAAGGGATGAAACTGGATTCCCTTGGTGCTTCTTCCGCAATTGAGGGCCTGGCAGATCGCCTGCGGCTTTCCAACCGTTTTGAAGCTGTGGTGGTATTGGAGGAACTGCCGGAAGTGGCACGCGGCCTGCGGGGCATGCCCGCGCCTCTTACCCGGGAGCAGATACAAAAGTTGTGTGCCAGCCACGGGCTGGATGGTATTTTTTCCCTGGCCTTCTACGATACGGATACCCGGGTCGATCTGCAGCTCGGGATGATGGAATTGCCGGGGGACCTCGGATTGCCAATCTCCGTCCCGGCCCATAAGCTGGACCTGGATACCGAGGTGCGCAACGGCTGGCGGATCTACCTCCCGGACCTGCCCCTGCCTGTTGACGAATGGGTTTATACAGATCGGTTCCGGGTGAGCGGGCAGGGAATCAACCCGGTAGCTGCCCTGGAATCCATCGGCTTCCGGAAGGACCGGGTACTGGAACTTTCCCAGCGTACGGGGTATCGTCACGGCGGCAGGCTGGAACCCAGCCGCGTTCGTGTGGGCCGGGATTACTTTGTCAGGGGAAGCGATCTGTTTGTTCGCGGCAAGCGGTTGGCACAAACCGGAGACTGGGACGGAGCCGCCCGGCTCTGGGAACGGGAAACAAACCACCCGAAGGCCAAGGTGGCCGGCCGTGCCTTTTACAACATGGCCATTATCAATGAAATCAACGGTGACCTGGATGCTGCCATCGACTGGGCCCGCCAGTCCTACGCGGATTTTGGAACCCGCCATGCCCTGGACTATGCGCGGACGCTCGAGGGGCGGCGTGCCCGGCAGGAACAACTGATGGCTGACCTTACCTGGTAGGATTACCGGGTTCAGAATTTAATCCAGGGCAGCCTTATAGGTCTCCAGGCAGCGTTCCCGGGCCGCTTTGTGGTCCACCATCTTTTCGGGGTAATCCTCCGTGCCGTATTCCGGAACCCACTCTTTGATATAGGATTTATCTTTGTCGAATTTGTCCACCTGGGTCATCGGGTTGAAGATCCGGAAGTAAGGGGCGGCATCTACGCCGCTCCCTGCCGCCCACTGCCAGTTGCCTACGTTACTGGCCATTTCGTAATCGAGTAGTTTTTCCGCGAAATACGCCTCCCCCCACCGCCAGTCAATCAGCAGGTGTTTGCAGAGGAAACTCGCGGTCAGCATCCGCACGCGGTTGTGCATATACCCGGATTCGTTGAGTTGCCGCATGCCCGCATCCACCAGGGCAAAGCCGGTACGGCCCTCCCGCCATTTTTCAAATTCCGATTCATCGTTGCGCCACTCGATGCGGTCGTATTCCTTGCGGAAGGCCTCATGAACTGTTCGCGGAAAATGCCAGAGGATCTGCATAAAGAATTCCCGCCAGATCAACTCATTCCAGAAGGTTTCGTTGGACGATTCCAAGGCCTGCTCCATCGCCTGCCGGATGGAAACCGTCCCAAAGCGCAGGTGCGGTCCCAGTCGGGAGGTACCTTCCTGGGCCGGGTAATTCCGGGTGTCCTCATAGTCGTCGATCAATTGTCCGCCCATGTCGTAGTCCGGCACCCGGATGGTGGAGCGCTCAAAGCCGAAATCCGCGAGGTCCAGGTTGGGCAAACGGGAATGCTCGATCAGGTTTCCGAGTAGTCCCGTGGAATCGTATGTGGTCAGGGAGGTATTGCGGAATGCCTTTTTCCACTTCTTCATATAGGGGGTATACACCACGTAGGGATCGCCGTCGTCCTTGACCACTTCGTCCTTTTCAAAAATGACCTGGTCTTTGAATGTGCAGAATCCGATCCCCCGGTCGCTGAGCCATTGGCCTACCTCCCCGTCCCGGTCCCGGGCGTAGGGCTCGTAATCCCGGTTAGTAAACACCTGTCCGATATCCCAGTCCGAAACCAGTTCCTTAAATACGTCCAGGGGCTTTCCGTGGTAGATCGCCAGGGAACTACCCTGATCTTCCTGTATACGGGATCGGAGTTTCTGCAACCGGTCGTGGAGAAACGTGACCCGGGCGTCATCGGGGGGGAGCTCGTCGAGGATTTCCGAATCGAAAATAAAGATGGGAAGGACGGGTTTGCCAGCGTCCAGTGCCTCTAGGAGGCCCCGGTTATCTTCGAGCCGCAGGTCGCGCCGAAACCAGAAAACGTTGACAGATTTGCCCATCTAACTCAGATTGATTGTGCTCAGACCGCCATCGACACCGAGGACCTGGCCGGTCATCCAACCGCTTTCATCCGAGAGCAGGAATGCCGCCATATGCGCAATATCCGACGGTTTCCCCACCCGTTTCAACGGATGTCGTTCCGCCATTTTTTCCTGTTTCTTTTCGTTGTTCAAAAGGCGGGAAGCCATGGGCGTATCCACCAGGGAAGGAGCCACCACGTTGACGCGCAGTTGCGGGGCGTATTCGGCAGCCAGGGCCCGGGCAAAGCCTTCGATAGCCCCTTTGGAAGCCGCCACACTGCTGTGGAAAGGCATGCCGCTTCCTACGGCCACCGTGCTGAAGAACACCAGGCTGGCCGATTCGGCAAAGCGGGGCATTACAACTTTCAGAACCCGGACCAGGCCGGTAAAATTCAGGTCCATGTCCTGGCTAAAGGCGTCGACACTCAGCATTTTAAAAGGTTTCAGGTTGATGCTGCCCGGGCAATAGACCAGCCCGTGCAGTGTGTCCGGCAGCCCTTCCAGGGATTCGAAATCCCCGGTGACGTCCAGCTCGATATGCGGAACACCGAGCTCCTCCAGAGGGCCGGGTTTGCGGGAGGCCGTAAAGATGTTGTGGTTGTCTTTCAGAAGTTTGACGAGTTCCAGGCCAATACCTGAGGAACCGCCGATAATCAATAGGTTCTTTTTCATTGTCAGAGCGTTTTAAATGCGAGGGAGGGAGGACTCCCGGGAAGGTTTCCGAAACGTTTGTGCAGTTCGGCCTCCCGGAACCGGAAAATGGCCGTCAATTGTTTTTTTACCACGAGCCCGTGTGCGAGCTGGCCCAGCCATCCCAATGGCAATTTATAATCGACGATATCCGTCATCCGGACGCCGCCTTCAACGGCCTCGATAAAGTGTTTGTGGTGCCAGAGGGCGTATGGCCCAAACCGCTGTTCATCCACAAAATACTCCCCTTCACGTACGTGGGTAATCTCGGTGACCCATCGGGTGCGTACCCCTGGGAATGGGGAAACTATATAATGGATGATTTGCCCGGGATACATGGGCCGGTCTGCGCCACCCAGTATTTTGAAACCCATTTTGGCCGGGGTGATCTGCTGGAGGTTGGCCGGGTTGGACAGAAAGTCCCAGGCCTCAACTTCGGAGAGGGCCAGGGACTGTTCCGCTTGCAACTGATAACACTTCATAAAGTACTTTGTTCAAAGATACAATCATTATGTTTAGGTAAAATAATAAATAGTTAAACAATATTTAAATTTTGACATTGATGGCTTGATCGGGAAAATCGTAGCTAGATCGTCGAAACGCATCGGGAACGTTTAGAATTCGTACCTTTTTTGCCATGTTGCTTCGCCAAGTTATCTGTCTGGTGGTTTTATTGTCGAGCCCGGGTCTTATCCGGGCCCAGGAAGGCCCGCGGTTACTTGGAAACCTGCCGGAAATCGTTTCGGAAACCTCCGGGTTGCTGGTAATCGGCCCCCAATTGCTCACCCATAACGACTCGGGCAACGAACCGCTGCTATATTACCTGGACACCGTAAACCTGGAGATACAGCGGGAGGTGCGTGTGGAAGGGGTTTCGAATACGGATTGGGAAGACCTGGCAGAAGATGCGGATTATGTATATATCGGGGATTTCGGCAATACCCGGGGTACCCGAACCGACCTGGCCATCTACCGGGTCGCCAAATCGGACCTGGCAAGCGGCAACACCTCCGTTTCGGCCGATCGTATTGGGTATGCATACGAAGACCAGGAGGATTTCAGCGGGACGTCCAACAGCGATTGGGATGCTGAGGCCCTGGTTGTGCGGGGGGATTCCCTGATCGTCTTTACCAAACAATGGCAGGGAAACGCCACGGTGGCGTACCGGATCCCCAAGTCGCCCGGGGACCATTTGGCCGTGCGAAGCGGAACCTATGATGCCGGCGGCCTGATTACCGGGGCGACCCCAAGACCCGGTGGCGGCTTTGCCTTGCTGGGCTACACCAGTGTGCTCCAGCCCTTTCTGATCGATGTGCCCCAAACCATCGGCCCTTTTGGTTTTCCGCCTGAAACCAGCAGGCAATTACTGGATATCGGGTTTGGCCAGGCCGAAGGGATTACGGCAGATGCCTCAGGCCGGTACTTTGTCAGTACGGAATCGTTTTCCAACAGCCTGGCAACGCTCCCGGCATCTGTCTATACCTTTACCAGGGATTCTGAAGGTGAGCCCCCGGGGGGGGATCCCGAAGAACCCGGAGAGCCCACAGACCCGGGTGATGGGGGCGGGGGGCCGGAACCCGGAAGTCCGAATCAACCGGGTGGGCTGGTGATTTACAGGCCCGCAGGCTCGGATGAGCTTCGATACGAACTGGACCGCCCGGCACCTATCCTGGCCCGGGCCGTTTTCGATACGGCGGGCCGGATGGTCCTCTTTGAGAATGCACCTGAAATAGATGCGGGACGCCTGGATATCGCCACCCTGAACACTTCCGTTTATTACCTGACCCTGTATTTTCGCGGGGCGATACTTTCCGAACCCTTCCTGCGCTATTAAATATCCCGAAAGCGCCCGGCGCCGTTTTATTAACATCTGCTTTTTTAGATTTTATTAACATTTGCAGGCATCGCGAATCAGTAGCTTTGATCCAAACACTAAAACTTAGATCAATGAAAAAATCCTACCTTTTATTCCTGGCACTGGCAAGCAGCTATTGCGGGCTTGCCCAGATGCAGACGCCGGCGCCCAGCCCGGCCTCGGAACTGCACCAAACCGTCGGGCTCACCGACGTGGTAATTAAGTATTCCCGCCCTTCTATGAAGGGACGCACCATTTTCGGCGGACTCGTACCCTATGATGCCATTTGGCGGACCGGGGCGAACATGAACACTACGGTTTCCTTCTCCGACCCCGTAAAAGTGGGTGGGAAAGCCCTGGAGGCCGGGACGTACGCATTGTACACGAAACCCGGGCAGAATCAGTGGGAAGTCTACTTCTACACAGATTCCAACAATGGCGGGCTGCCGGCTCAGTGGGATGATTCCAAGGTGGCTGCCACCGTTACCGTACCCACCATGGAAATGCCCATGCCGGTAGAGACTTTCACCATTACGGTAGATGACCTGACCAACAACGGGGCTTCCCTGGGGATGCTCTGGGAGAACACCTATGTGGGGGTACCCTTCGAAGTGCCTACCACGGAAAAGGCCATGAATAGCATTCAGTCGGTAATGGATGGGCCGGGTCCCAACCAGTATTTCGCGGCCGCCTCTTATTATTTTGAAGAGGGCCAGGACCTGGAAAAGGCCAAAGCCTGGATCGACAAGGCCACCGAAATGTCTCCTGATGCCTACTGGATGTGGCGTACCAAGTCGCTGATCTATGCAAAGATGGGCGACAAGAAAGGGGCCATCGCGGCGGCGAAGAAATCTCTGGAAGCTGCAAAAACAGCTGGGAATCAGGATTACGTGAGGATGAACCAGGACTCCCTGGAGGAGTGGGGTGCCATGTAATCGTACTATATTCCTGCCGTACGGGGCTGGCGGCTATTGAGCCGGGCTTACGTAAATGGAACAGCCGGACCTTCAGGGGTCCGGTTTTTTTTTTGCTGATCCCCGGTTTCAGATACGCACCGGCG
>CAXQQM010000042.1:0-10441 GCA_964226055.1 Robiginitalea sp.
GGATTTTCCTGTGGTTCCATTCCAGGCCCTTGAAATCTCGGCTGCCCCCGTTAAAAGGCATCTCTTCCAGGAAACGGACCCGGACCGGGAATTCGCGCTGGAATTCCATCATCGGATAGATATCGGATTCATTCTGACCCTTGAGGACCACAAAATTAATCCGCACTTCCATCCCGGAATCGACCAGTTTCATGATATTGCCATAAACCTTGTCAAATTCGTCCCGGCGGGTGATCCTGGCAAAAGTTTCCGCCTGGATGGCGTCCAGACTGATATTCACGCTTTGGATACCCAATTCCTTCATCCGGTCGATATGCGGGCCGATAAGCGTGGCATTCGAAGTAACCGATATTTCGCGGACCTCCGGGAGCCCCCCCAGGTGGGTAAACAGGTCCATGACGCCTTTTCGGACAAAAGGTTCGCCCCCCGTAATCCGTATTTTGTCGACGCCCAGGCCAGCCAGAATGCTGCACAACCGCTTCATTTCCTCCACGGTCATCAGGTCCGACTTTCGCGCAAAATCGATACCGTGTTCCGGCATGCAATAGTTGCACCGCAGGTTGCACCGGTCCGTTACGGCCAGGCGGACATAATTGATAACCCGGTTGTGGTTGTCTATCAGCATGGTTCTATCTTACCCCCCGCTAACCGGCGGAATTAATGCAATTTCGTCAAAATTCGTGATTTTATCCCCATCCCCGGCGTAGGATTTGTTTACGGCCACCGCCAGGGAACTCAGCCCCCCGAGGTCCGGGTACATTTTCTTCAGGTAGGTTTTCAGGTCGGCCACCGTCTGTAGCCGGCCCGCCTGGTTCATGGGGATGGACAGGGAGCCATTGCCAACGATATCGCGGGTAACTCCAAATAGCAATACGGTCATTGGGGTGTGTATTTGAATTGTGGTCTCGATACGTAAAAGTACCAAAAATTCACCCGATGCCCGGCCGTTTAACAAAATCTTAGACTTGGAATACTAGGATGGGGATTTATACGTTTTCCATGGAAATCAAGAGAACCATGAAAATGCATATGATCCGCACCTTTTTGTTAATCTTCGGACTTACCGGGATGTTCCTTTCCTGTGGAAACGCAGACGACGACGTATCCTTTGACCTGAACGGCAACGGCGACCTGGGCCTGGGCAAACCGGTAGACGATTGTCTGGATTTTGGCCCGAACGAACTCATCCTGTCCATTCAGGACCAGTATACGACCCTCCCGGGAAAAGTATCCGTATTCTTCCGGGTGTCCGATGAATTCGGCAACCCGGTGGCTGGCCTCACGGCCGACCAGTTCACCATCTACGAGCAGGGCCGGAACGACGATTGCTTCAGTACGATATCCTCCTCGGAATCCCAGTCCCGAATCTCCCCGAATTCGCAGATTTTTCAGAACCACACACTCCTTGTGCTGGACCTGAGCAACAGCGTCCTCAGCGGCAGCCTCACCGAACTGAAGTCTGCCTCCGCGAGTTTTATCGATAATGTGATGCCGGCTGTACCTGCTGAATCCTTCCAGATGGCGATCTACTGGTTTGACGGCGAAGATGTCCTGCACGAGCTCAACCCACTGACCTCGTCACGGGAAGAGTTGATTGCGGCCGTGGAGTCCATCGATTCAGATATCAGCAATGACCCGTCTACCGACCTGTACGGCGCGGTCATCAAAAGTACGGACCTGGCAACCGACCTGCTCCGGGACAGCGAACAGAACAACACCATCGGGGCGGCTTCCATCGTCCTGTTTACCGACGGCACCGACCAGGCATCCCGCTATTCGGAAAGCCAGGCGCTTGACAAGGTGGAAAAAGCAAACTCCAACATTTCCTTCTTTACCATTGGCCTGGGGGCCGAAATCGACAGCGAGGTACTGGAGGAAATCGGGAAGACATTCAGCGTGTTTGCAGGGAACAAGGAAGAACTCGAGGTCACCTTTAACCAACTGTCCCAAAAGGTCTCCGAGCGGGCGAACAGTTTTTACCTGTTTGAATATTGCAGTCCGAAACGCGACGGCAGCGGGGAGAACAACCTGGCCATCCGCGTTCAGCACGGTGGGCTGCAGGGTGCCGTCCAAACGTCTTTTGACGCTTCCGGCTTTACCGCTGGTTGCCAGTAAACCGCACGCAACTAAAGCATTGGAAAGACTCCCTCCCCGGGAGTCTTTTTTTTGTGATACCAGGTAGGGTAAATACGGGATCACCTGTTATATAAGTATATAGGCAACCTTCCATCCTGAATCAACGAGACGTATCACTCAAAAATGCCCAATTATGGATGTTCTCAATCAAATAGTGAAGGAAAGTGCCATCGGCCCGTTAACTGCGTGGTTTAAAAGCCTCGTGATCAGCCTGTTTGTAGCAATTGTCATTACCCTGGTCAGTATGTTGGTAATCCTGCTGATGCACGGGTCCACCACGGTCATTACCTATGGCTACTAACCTTGTTTCCTTAAGGCAACAATCACCTCAGGATCATACTGTTTTTCCCTGATCCCCTGCTGCTACCCGGTTCGTAAAGGAAGCCATTGACCACAACGTAGCGGACCGATCCCTCCCGCCTCAGGACAAAGGTGGGATTGTCCCCCACATCCCACCGGGGTTCCGGCAATTCAAAGGATTCGCTTACCACATGAACCGGATACGGGGTGGAAGTGGCCTTCCTGGGCAGGTTTTCCACACGGACATAGGTGATCCCCTGCTCGAGCAGCTCCCAGAAATCCAATTTCCCAACAGCTTCCAAATTCGGGAGCACCTGGCTGTATACTTTACCAGCCCCGAGCCGATAACCCGACGCGTCCAGGGTTTCATAGCCGTAGTAGGTTGAGAGGTCCCCCTGGTCGGTAATGCGGCTGCTGTACCAGAAATCTTCATGGTCCGGGGTGTCTACCTCAAACCGGTGGATCCCCAGGTCGATTATATAGTCCTTCCCGAGTAGCGGATACGTGACCTGTTCGATTTTCAGGTCGAAGAGTTTCCGGTCGTTTTCCGGGATTTCCTCGTAGGCTTCCAGGCCTACGTTGCGGTAGCTTCCCGATCCGATGGCGTAGATCGCCGAGAGGATGGAAACGTAATTCAATTTGCGGATTTCCTGCTTTTCAGGGTCTTCCGGATAGCCACCGGATTCAATGAGGATGGCGCTTGTCCCCCACTTCTGGATGTTGTCCCCAAATGCCCGGGGTTCAAAGTCGTCGTTGTATTTGCCAACCTGCCCGGGGGCATACTGCTGGATAATCCGGTTCATATATCCAATCACCTGCATGGCACGGCTGCGAACCTCATTGATTTCCTTCTCGTAGTTGTAGGCCGGGGCCAGGTAGGAGATCGTGGCCGGTTTCGGGGTGCGTTCAGCGTTGTAGTAGGTACTCTGGTCGTGCAGGTTAAAGCCGAATTCCGCTTCCAGGCTGTCCCGCACCCGTTTAAGGGTTTGGCCTTCCGGGGATTGTAACCGAAGGGCATCCCGGTTGATATCGATTCCCAGGGTATTGCGTCGTTGGTAAACCTCCGCTCCGTCCGGATTGAGCATCGGCAGGAAGTGCAGCCGGACCGAATCGAGCAACTGGGATTTTTCCGCCGCAAATTCCGGGGCTGCCAGGAAGTTCAGGATGTCGAATATGGCCTGGGTGGCCGTGGGTTCGTCCCCGTGCATCTGGGACCAGAGGAATATATCGGTTTCCCCGTTCCCCAGGCTGATGAGCCGCAGGGGTCTGCCTTCGATGGAGGTCCCGACTCGGTTGACCTCAAACCCGGGACGCGTAGCCAGCGCATCGATCAGCGGTTGGATATCCCCGTGTTTGATCCTTCGTTTTCCCAGGCTGGGTTCCCGGTACGTTTCATAACTGTCATAAAAACGTTCCGTAAAGGATTCCGTTTGCCCATAGCCAGGCAGGACAAATAGACAAAGTGTTAAAATCGGTAAGAAGTATTTCATGGATTCGATTTTTCGGGCGCGGGTTTCAGTCCCAGATCCCGGACCGAATTTCGGATTTTTTTCATGAATTGCCTGCCGGGATCTGTTTTTTCCGTCCGGTACCCGCTGTCTTTTTCCAACCAAAGCGGATGGCCTTCGAACCGGGTATACTCGTAATGTCCGATCAGGTACCGGATGTCATGGGTTGCGGCAAGTTGGCGCACCAGCCATTCATTGGCCCTGAGTTGCGCCTTTGTGAGCGGGGTCTCCGGGGTGCCTCCCACATTCTCGATACCGATCGCACAATGGTTCAGCCCGATCACATGCCGGGCCATCAGTGTATCGGGCATCAATTGCAGGATGCTGCCATCCCTGCCTACCAGGTAGTGGGCCGAGACGTTCAGGGCCCCCGCCGAGGTGATGTCCCCACGCGTATCGGGCAGACGGGGCGGGTAAAACGCATCGAACGACTCCTCCATAGTAGGGATGGCAGTCCAGTGGAGTACGATCATCCGGGGCTCAATACCGGCGCCGTCCGGTTCCATCCCATACCGGTCCCTGAGGTAGGCCCTGGTCAGGTCCAATCGTTCCTGATCAAAGCGGATCGGGCGGTCTGATAGCAAGGGGCGGTAAGTACTGCAGGCTGTTGCAAGCGAAAGGACCGCCAGGATGGCCAGGGAGACCGCATTAGTTTTCATTGGCATAGGTTATTCTTTGCTTAAATCTTTATTGGGTGTATCGGAAACTGGCACCCGGTAACGGATCAGGCGTTTTTTCCTGCCCCACTCCCGCGCGCCCTCCACATCTTCGCCCATATACAGGTCGATATGGTTTGTAAAGCGCCGGTTCATTTTGTCCTTGACCAGAAAAGTCCCGGGAAGCCCCTGGATTTTAACTTCCGTATTATGGTCAAGGCCCAGGGCGATGAGGTCCCGGGAAACTGCAATGCATTGCATCCCGGGCCGTAGCGTGTCCCCCCAGGCCGTCAGGTTAGGATTTCCCGATGTCTGCCAGGGCACAGAGTTGTAGGCCGTCACCGTCACTTCGAGTTCCCTCCATTCGTATTCCGGCCCCGAGCAGGACCCCAGGGTGATAAGCAGGAACACCAAACAGGCAGCCTCCTGCAGTTTATATTTTATGGCCCGTATACGCATCTTGGAACTTAAAGATAGTTTTTCCGTCGGAAACGTTCCGTGGAATGCAGTTGATCCCCGGTAAGCCTTCAAAACAATGATATGAAAAGGGCTGAATGATCACCCGTGGCAGGTGCTGTTCAACGGCCAAATCCACCTTTATATATCCTACACCACAACCTGCGGCCGTTTCACAACAAAATATTTGCCCTGCGGCAGGCCCGGCGTATGTTTACACTGTTCAAATGAAATAAACGGAGTTAATTTTTTTCATTTTCATATAGTGTTCTCGTAAAAGGGTCCTGGTTGTAAAACCAGGGCTCTTTTTAGTTTCGGGCAATTCGCAGCCGTGCTACGGGATCCATTGATCCTTCCCGAACTCCGGTTTCCGCTTCTCCAGGAAAGCATTCCGCCCTTCTTTGGCTTCGTCCGTCATATAGGCCAGCCGGGTGGCTTCGCCGGCGAAAACCTGTTGGCCCACCATCCCGTCGTCGGTAAGGTTCATGGCAAATTTCAGCATTTTAATGGAAGTCGGTGACTTGGCCAATATCTCACGGGCCCACTGGTAGGCGGTCTGTTCCAGTTCGTCATGGGGTACCACTGCATTGACCATCCCCATTTCGTAGGCTTCCTGTGCCCGGTAGTCCCTGCCCAGGAAAAAGATCTCCCGCGCCCGCTTCTGCCCGACCATCTTGGCCAGGTAGGCCGAGCCGTACCCCCCGTCAAAACTGGTGACATCCGCATCGGTCTGTTTAAAGATCGCGTGTTCCGCGCTGGCAAGCGTCAGGTCGCAAACCACGTGCAGACTGTGCCCCCCTCCTACTGCCCACCCGGGGACCACGGCGATGACCACCTTGGGCATAAAGCGGATCAGGCGTTGTACCTCCAGGATGTTCAGGCGGTGGTAGCCGTCCTCGCCCACATATCCCTGGTGCCCCCGGGCCCGCTGGTCGCCCCCGCTGCAAAAAGCGTACACCCCGTCTTTGGGGGAAGGCCCCTCTGCGGAGAGCAGGACCACGCCAATGGAGCGATCCTCCATGGCGTCGTAAAACGCCTGGTACAGTTCGCTGGTGGTTTTGGGGCGAAAAGCGTTGCGCACCTCGGGACGGTTAAAGGCAATCCGCGCCACGCCATCGCATTTGCGGTAGGTAATATCCTCAAATTCTCCTGCTGGTTTCCAATCGGGTGATTCCATGGTTGGGTATTAAAGGGTTAATGGTCTTTCGCCTACATCCTTGCGGCAAACAATTGCGAGATCTTCAGGCGGAGCCGGCGTTCGTAGTCTTCCTGTAGCCAATCCCGGTAATTCTTGGTGTTGTTCATGATGCAATAAGAATACTGCTTGATGCGGTATTCGATTTCATCCCGGAGCTCCCGCGCCAGTATACGCGCATCAAATACGTCCTCGCTGTTCTCAACGCATATCCGGGCGTGCTGTTCGATACTCTTCTCCAGTACCAGTTTCGATTTCTTCCCCTGTGCAAAAACCTTTTTGTACTCCTCCTTGACGTCAAAGTCAATTTCGGAGGACCGCCCGAATTTTTCCCGCAGTTCTGCGGGCATTTCGTAGACGAATTCCCGTTCAATCTCCTCGTCGTTGCGGATGTTTTCCAGATAAAAATCGGGGAAATGGAAGATTTCCTGCCAGTCTACCGGGGCATCCCAGGGCCCGAACCGGGCGATGTTGTTCCCTAGATCGATAACGGTGAACTCCTCCTTGTCCCTGAGGATCCGCGAACCACGCCCGATCATCTGGAAATACAGGGTGAGCGAACGCGTGGCCCGGTTCAGGATAATCGTTTCCACGCTGGGTTCGTCAAATCCCGTGGTCAGGATGCTGACGGAGGTGAGGATGGCATCCGGGGTATTGGCAAACCAATCCAGGATTTCCCGTCTTTCAGAGGCCGAATTCTTATTGTCCAGGTGCCGGACCGGGTAGCCGGCCCTTTTGAACGTCTCGTACACGTATTTGGAGGTGCTGATCCCATTGTTGAAGATCAGCGTCTTGGTGCCCTTGCCGAGCTCCTCATAGGCCCCCACCAGTTTGCCGAGCATCTGCTGGTTACCGTATAGTGCATCCGAGGATTTCACGGTATAGTCCCCGCTGATCCCCAGCTTCAAAGACTTCAGGCTGACATCGTAGTTGTAGAGGTTCGCCCTGGCCAGGAATTTTTTCTCGATCAGGGAGGCGATGGATTCCCCGACGATCAGCTTCTTGTAGTGGTCCTTCATCGGCAACTTGATGTTCGAACTGAGCGGGGTGGCCGTCACCCCGAGGATCACCGATTTTTCGAAGTATTTGAAAAGCTTCCGGAAGGAATTGTAATGGGCCTCGTCGATAATCACCAGGCCTACACCTTCCAGGGTAATGGCCTTTTCCTGCAGGCGGTTGTTCAGGGTCTCGACCATGGCGACATAGCATTCATACTCATCGCTCTCGTCGAGTTCCTTCACCTCGCTGTTGATGATTTTGTTGTTGACGCCAAAGCCCGAGAGCATACGGGATGTCTGGAGGCTGAGCTCGATCCTGTGCGTCAGAACGACTACTTTTTTGCCCGTTTGCCGGATGTAGCGCCGCGCAATCTCGGAAAATACCACGGTTTTCCCCCCTCCCGTCGGTAGTTGATACAGGAGGTTGATATCGTCCGGTGATTCCTCGAGGCATTTGAAAATCTTGCCAAGGTCTTCCAGCTGATAGTCGTAAAGCGTTTTTTCGGTAGACTCGGTTTGTGCGCTCAAAAGGTCGTTTTAGCCAATTTTTTGAACCTTCCCGATGCGGAAGGCTGAATTTTGCAAAACTAGCCGATTTTTGAGGTTTGAAGAAATTTCTCGCCAGGATTTCTCAACAACGACGGTTAATAACCCCTTTCCCGGGATACCTCGTTTTCCAGAGGATCCCCGGCTAAAAGTGCTCGATAATTGGCAATTACCTGAGCGGCAACCGATTCGGGTTCAGAAACACTGGCTACGTGCGGGGTCATCGAAATCCCGGGGTGGCCCCAGAAGGGATGGCCCTTCGGCAGGGGCTCCTGGGAAAAAACATCCAAACTGGCATGGGCAACCTGGCCCGTGCCCAATGCCTCCAACAAGTGCTCTTCGTTGAGCAGGGGCCCCCGGGCCACATTGATAAGCCGGGCCCCGGCCGGCAGTTGCTCAAAAACGCTCCGGTTCAGGATACCCCGGGTTTGCGGGGTTAACGGAAGCAGGCACACCAGGATATCGGATTGTGAAAGAAAGGGTTGGCGACCCGCCGGGCCTTGAAATACCGGATACCCGGTTGCAGGCTGCGTGCGGGCAGTCCAGCCCCTCACATCAAAACCGGTACGCACCAACAGGTCTGCCACCGCTTTTCCCAGGGTGCCCAGCCCCATGATCCCCACCCGTACATCCTCAATCCGGTTGTAAACCCGCGGGTTCCAGCGATTGGCCGATTGATCGAGGGTGTAAGCCGGCAACTGCCGGAGTCCGGATAGGATTTGTGCCAGTACGTATTCCGCCATATCGGAGGCCAGATAGGGATCCACGACGCGGAGGACGGGTACCCCCTCAGGTAAACCGGGGTCTTCGAGGATAAAGTCCACCCCGGCGCCAAGGCCGTGGATACCCAGTAAATTCGGGTACTCCCCTAGGCTGCCCGAAGGGTGTTTCCACACGCCGACCATCCGGACGGCTTCCTTTGGGTGCGGTTGGTGGTAGTCGTATAGGGGGATGTCCGGGGCAACCTGCGCCAGGGCGCGGATCCAGGAATCCGTACGGTCGTCATTTCGAAGAATTGCCAGTGCCATTGGTTTGGTTATTATTGCAGTTCGGTCCCTTAGAGTGATAATTGTTCGTTTCGATCCAGGAAGTCCCCGACATTCGGCCAGTTCGCCTTTTCAATTTCCATCATAAAGGCCGTATGCCGATCGCTGAAATCCGGGAAAATCCCCTGGTGGACCAGGTACGCGGTCCAATCCAGATAGGATTTATAGAAGCTGCGGTAAAAGGCATCCGGACAGTTACGGGTCTTTTCGAATGCCGCCGCTGTTTCCAGGTTGTACGCCATCAGATCGGCCAGCAGGTGCGGTTCCATCCCGAGCTTGTCAAAATGCCGGATATAATTTTTGGCCACCGACCTCCGGGCCTTGGGCCGCCTTCTCCCAGGGGGGAAATACTCCTTCCGGATCTTCGCCTTGGCTTCCATCAGCAGTTTGTCCTCTTTCGGGTTAAAAACGAAATCGTAGTAGGTTTTGACCTGCGGAAACCGGTCGTAAAGGTCGAGTAGCTGATCGGCAAGCGCTTCCCGGTCCAGTCCGGCCACGTATTTTTTCAGGGCTCTTTTGCTCATGCCGGCCTAATTTACGGGTTCTCCTGTAATATCGGAGCGCCCGGAGCACCCGATATTCTTAAAACTTTGCGAAATTCTCATAAAATATGTATAAGTAAGGTCCATGTCTTTTGGAAAAGAGCGCAGAAAAGCTTATAATGAGAAGATGTTAACTTAAAACCCTATATACGTACATGAGGCAATTAAAAATTGTCAAGCAGGTTACAAACCGGGAGTCCAAATCGCTTGACAAGTACCTGCAAGATATAAGTAAAATTGATCTGATAACCGCCAATGAGGAAGTAGAACTCGCACAACGCATCAAACAGGGAGACCAACTCGCACTGGAGAAGCTTACCAAAGCCAACCTTCGGTTTGTGGTGTCCGTTGCCAAACAATATCAGAACCAGGGGCTCAAGCTCCCTGACCTGATCAATGAAGGCAATGTGGGCCTGGTAAAGGCTGCGAAGCGTTTTGATGAAACCCGCGGGTTTAAATTCATCTCCTATGCGGTTTGGTGGATCCGCCAATCCATCCTGCAGGCCCTGGCCGAACAATCCCGTGTTGTGAGGCTGCCTCTCAACAAGATCGGCTCGATCAATAAAATCAAGAAAACATTTTCCTACCTGGAACAGGCCCATGAACGGCCTCCGTCTGCAGAAGAGATCGCCAAAGAACTCGACATGACGGTGAGTGAAGTGAAGCAGTCCATCAAGAATTCCGGAAGGCATGTCAGCATGGATGCGCCCCTTCGCGAAGGCGAGGATTCCAATTTGTACGATGTACTGCGTTCGGGAGAGTCCCCGAAACCGGATAAGTCCCTGATGCTCCAATCTTTAAATACGGAAATCAACCGGGCCCTTGAGACCTTATCGCCCCGCGAGGCGGACGTGGTGAAGCTCTATTACGGAATCGGAGACCAGCAGTCGATGACCCTGGCCGAGATCGGGCAAACCTTTGACCTGACCCGGGAACGGGTCCGGCAAATACGGGAGAAGGCCATCCGCAAGCTGCGCCATCATTCCAGGAGCAAATTACTCAAAGCGTATTTGGGTTAGATTGAAATTACGTTAACAGGGTTGATACCCATATTCATA
>CAXQQM010000043.1:0-6401 GCA_964226055.1 Robiginitalea sp.
AAGGGGTTGGGGGCTACGGTGCGGTTGGTGATGCTGCCCAAGGAAAGCCACGGGTACCGGGCCAAAGAAAGTATCCTGCACCTTCTGTGGGAACAGGACCGCTGGCTTGAAAAATACCTGAAGCCTGAGGCGGGTTCTGCCGCGGGGAACAGGTAACAGGGCCGGGTTGCTCAATCCAGGTACTCCCGGTAGTTGTTGATCCGTACCCGGGCCTTCAGGTCGTGCAGTAAATTATACAGGCCGAAAAACGTACGATTGATATAGAGAAAGTGACGGGAACCCCGGTTTGCGTTCATCTTCCGGATTTGGGTGTCCTGGGAATACCGCTGGCTCAGGTCGGCGATTTGTCCCCAGAATTCCGTGGATGAAAAGTCGAACTCTTCCTCGTGGAAAGGCCTGGTAAACAATTCGAGCATCTCCTGGAACAGCGCCTTAAAATAAGTGAGTTCCTCCGGGCTGTCGGAAGGGGTGAGAATCTCGAGTTCCTTTAATTTTGCCGTCAGGATCGCATCGTCTTTAATATTCTCCCGCTCGGCCAGTTCAAAGTAGGGATTGTAGAAACTTTCCGGGATTTCCTTGATACACCCAAAATCAATGGCGATCAGGCTACCATCCTCCCCGACCAGGAAGTTGCCCGGGTGCGGATCGGCGTGTACTTTTCGCAGGCCGTGGATCTGGAACATGTAAAAATCCCAAAGGGCCTGGCCCAGCCGGTCGCCGGTTTCAGACGGGAAGGATTTTTTGGTGAAATCGCCCAGGTGTTCCCCGACCATCCAGTCCATGGTGAGGATGCGACGGGAGGACCACTGGGGGTAATATTCCGGAAAGCGCATCCCGGGCAGGTGACTGCAGGCATTTGTGATGTTGCGACTCTGTTCGAGCTCCAGGAGATAATCCGTTTCCTCGAGCAACTTGTCCTCCACCTCGCGAAAGTATTTGTCCGAGTCCTTCCCACTCAGGTTGAACATGCGCATGGCGATGGGTTTCACCAGGGCCAGGTCGCTGCTGATACTATCCGACACCCCGGGATACTGAATTTTGACAGCGAGGGCCTTGCCGTCTTTGGAGGCCCGGTGGACCTGCCCAATACTTGCGGCATTTACGGATTCCGGTTCAAACCGGTCATAGAGCTCCTCCGGGTACGCCCCGAAATACGTGCGGAATGTTTTCCGCACCAGGGGGGCCGAAAGCGGGGGGACGGAAAACTGGGCCAGGGAAAATCGCTCCACATAGGCACGTGGCAGCAGGTTCTTCTCCATACTCAGCATTTGAGCAACTTTCAGGGCACTGCCCTTCAGGCTTTTAAGCCCGTCGTAAACGTCCCGCGCATTGTCCTCGTCGAGTTCACTCCGGTCCATGGAGGGATTTACGAGCTTTTTCCCGTAGTACTTCATATAATTACCGCCAAGTTTGACCCCGGTCTGTACGAGCTTGCCGGCGCGCTCCATCTTGGTTACGGGAATGTGGTCGAGTGACTTCATCTGTGGTATCGGGATCTATTGGATTAACTCATGGGAAAATAGAAAACGGGGCTGGACGCCGATCAGGACATGTGTTCCTTATAGAGGAATTTCCCGAAGTCCACTACCCGCTCCAGGGGTGTATTGTCGAAAATATCGAAGATGGTATTGACGGATTTTTCAATGGCCACGTCTGTTTTTTCAAAGCCGGGCGAATCGTCCTTCACCCAGAAACGGAGCAGGAAGAGCATCTGCACCCACGCCCCTTCCGAAAACAGGCCGGGTTGATGCCGGGTCACCTTGGATTGCTTTGCCTCGTTGGCCGCCTCAATCAGCCCTTTGGCATAGTCCTTAACTTTTTTGCGCAATTCCCCCAGCTGAGCGAGTTGGCGAGAGGGTTGCGTATCCGAACCCAGGGCAAACAACACATACGACCTGTTGAGCCCGAGCAATTCGAAAAACGTATAGAAGAAACTCAGGATTTTCTCCCGGTTCGTATACCCGCTGTAATTTTTATCCTTCTCAATCCGCTCAATGGTCTGGTCGAAAAACTCCACCCATATTTGGCGCCTGACAGCATCGAGGGAACCGAATTCCCCGTAAAACTGGTCTTCCCCGACACCGAGTTCTTTACAGAACTTGTAGACGGAAGTGGGAAAGTGCTCCGTCTCCAGGACGGCAGTCATGTAGGCAGAAAATATTTGCTGGCGAACGGTCGGTTGACCCTTCTTTTTGGAAGCACTCATTTAGTTATATTTTGTTTAGTCAAATTTAGTTTTTAAAAAACATAAATACTGTTAATGGAACGGTAAATCTATCGGGTTTCCTCAAATACAAAAAGCGCGCTGCCAACGTGGGAAGCGCGCTCTTCAAACAACCTAACCAATTAATAAACAAACTGATTACTGATTCAAAATGCTTCTTCATAGCAGTCTCGAAAGCAATCATGACAAATATATTATATGTTTATCTTTTTTTACTTTTTACTCAACATAAATATTTGTTAAAAATTTTTGACCGTGAGCCGACAGGGCGTGTCAGTTTGTCACCCCCTGCGGCATTGGTATTTTTTTTGACATGTATCTGGCAAAAACTTATACCATGGCATCAGGCAAGATCAATGTTTCCGTAGACAACATTTTTCCGCTCATCAAGAAATTCCTCTATAGCGATCACGAGATTTTCCTGCGGGAATTGATTTCGAATGCAACAGACGCAACCCTGAAACTCAAACACCTCACATCCATCGGGGAGGCCGAGGTGGAATATGGCAACCCGGTCATCGAGGTGAAAATCGACAAGGAAGGCAAAAAGCTGCACATCATCGACCAGGGAATCGGGATGAGCGAGGAAGAGGTTAAAAAATACATCAACGAGGTGGCTTTTTCGGGCGCTGAGGAATTCCTGGACAAATACAAGGAAGCCGGAAAGGAGGCAGGGATCATCGGGCATTTTGGCCTGGGCTTCTATTCCTCTTTCATGGTCGCCAAAAAAGTGGAGATCCTCACCAAGAGCTACCGGGAGGATTCTCAGGCTGTCCACTGGACGTGCGAGGGCAACCCGGAATTCACCATCGAAGAAGCCGGGAAATCCGAAAGGGGTACTGAAATCATCCTGCACCTTGCCGAGGATTCGCTGGAATTCCTGGAGGAAGGCCGCATCCGTGAACTCCTCACCAAGTACAACAAATTCATGCCCATCCCGATCAAATTCGGGACGCGCACCGAAACCCTGCCGAAACCGGAAGGGGCGAAAGAGGACGACCCGGCGCCTACCCGGGAGGTGGACGACATCATCAACAACCCGAACCCCGCCTGGACGCAGAAACCCACCGATTTGGAGGAAAAGGATTATAAGTCCTTTTACAGGGAGCTCTACCCGATGCAGTTTGAGGAGCCCCTCTTCCACATCCACCTGAATGTCGATTACCCCTTTAACCTCACCGGTATTTTGTACTTCCCGAAACTCACCGGGGACCTCAACCTGCAGAAAGACCGGATCCAATTGTACCAGAACCAGGTATTTGTCACAGACAATGTCGAGGGGATCGTCCCGGAATTTCTGACCATGTTGCGCGGGGTAATCGATTCCCCGGATATACCGTTGAACGTGTCCCGTTCCTACCTGCAGGCCGACGGAGCCGTCAAGAAAATTTCCTCCTATATCTCCCGGAAGGTTGCCGACAAACTCACGGCGCTTTTCAAAGAAGACCGGGAAGCCTACCAGGAGAAGTGGAACGACATCAAGATCGTGATTGAATACGGCATGTTGTCGGACGAGAAATTCTTTGAAAAGGCAGAAGCCTTTGCCCTCTACCCCACTGTGGACGGGGAATATTTTACTTACGGGGAACTCATCGAGAAAATAGAGGGCCTGCAGACCGACAAGGACGGGAAGCGGGTGCTGTTGTACGCATCCGACAAGGAGGCCCAGCACGCCTATATCGATGCGGCCAGGGCCAAGGGGTACCAGGTGTTGCTGCTGGACAGCCCGATTGTCCCCCACCTGATGCAGAAACTCGAAACCAGCAAGGAAAAACTGTCATTTGCACGGGTGGATGCCGACCACATCGACAAATTGATCCGAAAGGAAGAAGATGCCGTGTCCAAACTGTCGGATGAGGAGCAGGAAACCCTCAAGGGGCAGCTGGAGCATGCCCTGGGCGAAAAAAGTTCCTATACGGTGCAGCTGGAAGCCATGGATAGCGACCAGGCCCCGTTTGTGATCACCGAACCCGAATTCATGCGCCGGATGAAGGAAATGCAGCAAACCGGGGGCGGGATGCTCGGAATGGGGAACATGCCGGAACTCTACAACCTGGTGGTCAATACAAACCACCCGCTGGTGGGCGAAATCCTCAACACAAAAACCGACAAGAAACGGAACCGGCTGATTGCACAGTCCCTGGACCTGGCACGATTATCCAAAGGCCTGCTCAGGGGGGAAGCGCTGACGGCCTTTATACGCCGGAGTTACGAGATGGTGAAATAGATCGTATCTTTTCGCCATGGCTTATACCTGGCACTACTATTTGATGGCCGGCATGTATATTTTTGCCGGCCTCGCCCATTGGGTTTTTCCAAGGGTGTACGGCAAAATCCTGCCCCCCTGGATCCCGTGGAAGCGTTTTACAGTCTGGGCCAGCGGGTTGCTGGAGGTCTTGCTCGGGATCGCCCTGTTCTTCCCCGAAGCCAAAGATTGGGCATTGTACGGCATCATCGGGATGCTATTTCTGTTCCTGCCAGTTCACGTTCATATGTTGCAGGACCCCCGGGCAGCGGGCGGTTTGCCGCGCTGGCTGCTCTGGCTGCGCCTGCCGCTCCAGGCCGGGTTGATGGCCTGGGCCTATTCCTACCTGGGCTGAAACCCGCCCATCAGGCTGACAGGCGGTTTTCGAGGTAGCGCTTCATCCACACCACCTGGCAGCAGGCAAAAACCAGGAGGAAAATAGCTCCGTAGACATAGGTCGCCGGTACCTCCGGGAAGTGTATTGCCGGTAGTCGCAGGGCAGTCGTCCTGTCAGCGAGGGTTTCCAGGAACCCCAGGCGGGTGACTTCCGCTGACGGTATACTCATACCCAGGACGACCAGCACGATAGCTGCAGCCGCAATGCCCAACCAGGCGCGACGGCCGATCAGGGGGCTGGCCCGGTGGGAAACTTTTTCTGCACGGATGCGGTCCATCACGGAACCCGTAAATCCCTCCGGGGCCTGCTCCATGGCAGACTCCCTGAGGATCTTCCCGTAATAAAAATCTTGTCTTTTATCTTCCATATTCCCTGAGTATCTGGTAACCGGCCGAAGCCGAAATCAATTCCCGAAGCCGTTCGCGGGCCCGGAAGAGACGGACCTTCACGGTGCCTTCCCGAATCCCCGTAATGGCTGCAATTTCCCGAAGGGATTGTTCCTGCAGGTAAAACAAGCTGATCAGCAAGCGATCGTCCCCGGGCAAGTCCTCCAGGGCCCGGTGGATCAGGTCCCGTCGTTCTCCTTCCATTAGTTGTGACCAGGTGTCTTCCAGGTCGCGGAGCGGCAATCTCTCCGGCACCTCATCGGTCCGAAAGGACCGGTGCCGTTTCTCCCGGGCCGCAACATCCAGGATGCGGTGATACGCAATGGTGTACAACCAGGTTGAAAACCGGGCCGTTCCCCGGAACCCCGACAGCGACCCGTAGGCCTTGACGAATACATCCTGGGCCGTCTCCTCGGCCAGTTCCCTGTCCCGGAGCATCCTGGCAGCCAGGGTAAAGACCATGTGGCTGTAGCGGTCTACCAGCACTTCATACGCCCGTTCCTCCCCGCCGAGTACCCGGGCAATCAAATCCCTGTCCGAAAGTTGTTGGTTCATCTACCCCGTTTGACGCTCGGAACGCCCTCCGGGTTACAAAATTTACGATATATCTGTAACCTGCCGGCAACCGGACCCGTCCAATGGGGTGTACTATCAATCAAAAACCTAAAAATTATATCACATGGGAGGAGAAATTATCGTATTTGTCTGTTTGTTTTCAGTTGTATTCGGGATTGCCTATCTCTACTTTTCCACGCGGAACAAGGAGCGGATGGCGCTGATCGAAAAAGGCGCAGACGCCAGTATTTTTGCCAAGGGTAAACTGCATTCGCAACCCATCTGGAAAATCTTTATCCTGAACCTGGCCTTATTGTTAATGGGTATCGGGGCCGGGGTAATGATAGGCGGGACCCTGCCCCAGATAGGAGGTGTGGACGACGACATCTCCATGCCGGGGTCGATTTTCCTGCTGGCCGGGACCGGTTTGCTCATCGGCTTTTTCATCACCAAAAAAATGGACGAACAGGACGGAGGCCGGTAAGACGACCGATTCCGTCATTGCAAGAGGCCGCCCGGACACGGGCGGTTTTTTTTATTTCGGAAATGACTAAATTCGAGCATGGAAATCAGCAGCACCAATACGGGCAAGCC
>CAXQQM010000044.1:0-2592 GCA_964226055.1 Robiginitalea sp.
GAAAATGCGATTCGATGGCGTGCCCGAGGGTATGCCCGAAATTCAGGATTTTACGCAGGTTTTTCTCGGTGGGGTCCTCTTGCACGACTTCGTTTTTGAGCGCCACCGAATGCCGGATATGGGCCACCGCTTCCGCCGGAGCCTCCAGGGCAGCCAGTTCCTTCCAATAGGAGGCGTCCCGGATGAGCCCGTGTTTGAGCATTTCGGCAAATCCGCTGCGGACTTCCCTGGGGTCCAGGGTGTTGAGGAATTCCTTGCAGATGAGGACCATTTCGGGCTGGTTGATTACCCCCACCTGGTTCTTCAGGGGCCCGAGGTCCACCCCGGTTTTTCCCCCTACCGAAGCATCGACCATGGCGAGCAGGGAGGTGGGGATATTGATAAACCGGATCCCCCGCTGGTAAGTGGAAGCGACGAAGCCCCCGAGGTCGGTGACAACGCCCCCGCCCAGGTTAACCAAAAGGCTTTGGCGGTCGGCACCCCCCGAGGATAAGCCCTCCCATACTTCCGTACAACTCCCGATGTGTTTGTGGTCTTCCCCGGCATGCATTTCCAGGGAGGTCCATGAGGCAGCCTCCGGGATCCATCGGCTCAATACAGGCAGGCAGTGCCGGGCCGTATTGCTGTCGGTGAGCACAAATATCCGGGAGTACGACGTTTTGGATATGTGTTCCCGCAAGGCCTCAATCGCCGCATCCTCGAAAAACACCGCGTGGGAATCGGTTTGTATGGTATTCATGACTGGCTGCTTTCACAGGCAAAATAACCGTTTTTTTTCGTTTAATCCTTCCAGCGGGACTAAGTATATTTGCCCGTGAGACATCAAATTGCATGAAGAAGATTTTTGAAGACACCCAAACGGCATTTATCCTGAAATCGGATGCCGAACTGGAAAGAGCCTACTACCTGTTCAAGCTCATTTCGCATGAACCCCTTGTAAAGATCGGGACGTCCCTGACCAATTTTGCCATCAAGGCCCACCTACCTGTGGAAGGCCTGATCCGCGCCACCGTCTTTGACCATTTCTGCGGGGGAGTGAGCGAGGAGGATTGCATGCCCGTAGTGGAAAGCATGTGGGAGCAGGGTGTTTGTACCGTCCTGGATTATTCGGTGGAAGGGAAAAATACAGAAGACCCGCTGGACGACTCCCTGGCCAAAAACCTGGAGATCCTGCAGTTTGTCAAGGAGAAGGAAGCGATGCCATTTGCCGTATTTAAACCCACGGGATACGGACGCTTCGGCCTTTTCGTCAAAAAGAGCCGGGGGGAATCATTAACCCAATCGGAATCCGCCGAGTGGGACCGGGTGGTAAAGCGCTTCGATACCACCTGCAAAAAAGCCTACGATCTCGGGGTATCCCTTTTGATAGACGCCGAAGAGAGCTGGATGCAGGATGCCGCCGATGAATTGGTGGAAGAGATGATGCGCAGGTACAACCAGAAGGACACCGTAGTCTTCAATACCCTGCAAATGTACCGATGGGACCGAATGGATTATTTCCGTGCCCTGCACCAGCGTGCGGTTGACGGTGGATATCGCAGAGGGGTGAAGGTAGTTCGCGGGGCGTACCTGGAAAAAGAAAACGACCGGGCAGAGGAAAAAGGATACCCGACGCCTATCTGCGCCTCCAAGCAACTTACCGACGATAATTTTGACGAGGCCATCCGCTACAGCCTGGACAACCTGGAAACCGTTTCCGTATTTTCGGGCACCCACAATGAAAGCAGCAGTTACCGGCTGATGGAGTGGATGGAAGCCGACGGGATCGCCGCGAATGATCCGCGAATCTGGTTTGGCCAGTTGTACGGGATGAGCGACAATATCAGCTTCAACCTGGCCCGGGCCGGCTACAATGTGGCCAAGTACCTGCCTTTCGGCCCGGTTCGGGACGTGATGCCCTACCTGATCCGGCGGGCCGAGGAGAATACCTCAGTGGCCGGCCAGACCAGCCGGGAACTCGAATTACTGAAAAAGGAGCGGAAGCGTCGGAAGATGTAATTGTCCGATTTTGGAAGAAACTGGCGACTGCCAGTCAAAGGCGTCAGTCACCTGGTGGTGCCGAAGCCTTTGCCGGCCATACTATTCTTGCGAAACCCGCTGGTAGTGCGTGAGGCGCGTCAGCGAATCGCAGCGCTCCAGGGTAAGTTGAAGTTGTTCTTCCACATAGGTGCCACGAACCACAAAAATGCCGCAAGGCTCCGCCCGGGGGTCGCTGCTGTCGAATTCCACATCGCCCTCCTCCAGCAGGTAGGCCACGGCCGCCGTATCCGCCACTGCCCGGAGCTGCTCCGATACTTCCAGCGGGTTGGCGCGCAGGGCCTTGAGTACCCGGCAATTCGGCAGGTAACAGAATTCCACCCCGGTTTCATCGGCTTTCTTACGAAGGAAAAACGCCAAAAACAACAGGCCAATAGACAACCCGGCCAGGTAATAGCCAAAACGCTTAAGGAAGGACATGCTAAAAAATCAGGAAGTTGATATCTGAAAATTTCATCCCAAACCATTCGCCCACCATCCGGTTGGTCAGGATCCCGTGGTACATGTAGAGTCCGTTTCGCAACCCCTTGTCGAACCGGAGGGAATTCTCCAGCC
>CAXQQM010000045.1:0-2294 GCA_964226055.1 Robiginitalea sp.
CTCGTCACCGACCCCCAAACAAACAATCCCGGCCAGGGGCCGGGATTGCGAACGTACTTGTATAAATAGGAATTTTAAAGTCCTGATTACGGCGCTTCCTAGACGTCGGCGCTTTCCACCGTTTTGATGATGCGGGCCGCAATCTTGTAGGGGTCGCCGTTGGATGCCGGGCGACGGTCTTCCAACCAGCCTTTCCAGCCTTTCTCTACTGTCAGGATCGGGATCCGGATGGATGCCCCGCGGTCGGAGATACCGTAACTGAACTCGTCGATGGATTGGGTTTCGTGCTGGCCGGTGAGGCGCAGGTCATTCTCATCCCCGTAAACGGCGATGTGTTCTTTGGTCACTGGGCGGAAAGCCTCGCATACCTTCTCGTAGATTTCCTTGGATCCGCAGGTACGGAGCAGCGTGTTCGAGAAATTGGCGTGCATGCCGCTTCCATTCCAGTCTCCCCGGACCGGTTTCGGGTGGTATTCGATGTACCAGCCGTATTCCTCGGTTAGGCGGTCCAGGAGGTAACGGGCAACCCAGATCTGGTCGCCGGCGGTCTTGGCACCTTTGGCGAATATCTGGAATTCCCACTGGCCGCAGGCCACTTCCTGGTTGATCCCTTCAAAGTTCAGGCCGGCCTCCAGGCAGTAATCTGCATGGCGCTCCACGAGTTCGCGTCCGTGCGTGTTCTTTCCGCCGACAGAGCAGTAATACAGGCCCTGTGGCCCCGGGTAGCCTCCGTGGGGGAAGCCAAGTGGCAGGTCGGTATGCGAATCCATGATAAAGTATTCCTGTTCGAAACCGAACCAGAAATCATCGCCCGCATCAGAATCGATGGTGGCGCGTGAGTTGGACTCATGAGGCGAGCCGTCCGGATTGAGGACTTCGCACATGACCAGGTAGCCATTATTGCGGGCCGGGTCCGGGTAGATGGCCACCGGTTTCAGCAGGCAATCGGACGATCCTCCCTCGGCTTGCTTGGTGGAACTCCCGTCGAATGCCCACAACGGGCAGTCCTCGAGTTTTCCACTGAAGTCGGTTTCGATCTTGGTCTTGCTTCTGAGGTTGGCTGTGGGGGTGTATCCGTCTAGCCAGATATACTCTAATTTTGCTTTGCTCATGATTCCAAATAGTTTTATTGATACTTTTTTCGACCGTCAAAAATATAATAATTCACATGCCCTCCATAATCCAAGGGGGGTAATTTATCAAGAATCCATGCATTATTATGAACACCCCCTTTTTTAATAGGGGATATTGAAAAAAATGGAATATTAAATGAAAATTATACGAAATGCGTAATTTTACCGGCCACACAGAATCCACTTGACATGAACCACGACCACAGGGCCCCCCGCAAGGCCGGCTACCAACAGGAATACCAGGCGGAACGGCGTTCTGAAACCTTCGCCAAACACGTTTTCAACGAGGACCGGATGCTGCAGTACCTCACCCGGGACGCATTATCCAGTGTCAAGGGCGCCATCTTTTCCGGATCCAAGATCGACCGGAAGATTGCCGACCAGGTGGCCGAGGCCATGAAGGCCTGGGCCATTTCAGCCGGGGCCACCCATTACACCCACTGGTTCCAACCCCTCACGGGGGCGACGGCCGAAAAGCACGATGCCTTTTTTGACCTGCTGCCGGACGGGCGCGCCATCGAAAAATTCGGCGGCGGACAACTTGTCCAGCAGGAGCCCGATGCCTCCAGCTTCCCCAGCGGGGGAATCCGCAATACCTTCGAGGCCCGGGGATACACCGCCTGGGACCCGACTTCCCCGGCATTTATATATGGCAGCACACTTTGCATCCCGACGATCTTTGTCTCCTATACGGGGGAAGCCCTGGACAACAAGGCACCCCTTTTACGGGCCCTGCATGCCATTGACGAAGCGGCCACCGGGGTGGCCCGCTATTTTGACAAGAACGTGACCAAGGTGAATGCCACCCTGGGCTGGGAACAGGAGTACTTCCTGATCGATGCGGAGCTGGCCCGCTCCCGCCCGGACATCATCCTGGCCGGCCGGACGCTCATCGGGCAGGCAGCAGCCAAAGGGCAACAGCTGGACGACCACTATTTCGGGGTGATTCCGGACCGGGCTTTCCGGTTTATGCGTGACCTGGAAGCCGAGTGCATGGTGCTGGGCATCCCGGTCAAGACCCGCCATAACGAGGTAGCCCCCAACCAGTACGAACTCGCCCCCGTCTTTGAGGAGGCCAACCTGGCTGTGGACCACAACCTGCTCCAGATCGGAAGAGCGTCGTGGAGGGAAAGAGTGTCACAGGTGGTGTAGATCTCGGTG
>CAXQQM010000046.1:0-4154 GCA_964226055.1 Robiginitalea sp.
TGGGATCGCTGTCGTAGGCACGCATGGAGCAGTAGAAATAGGTGTCGTCGTAGGCCAGTCGAATTTCGGTGCGTTCGGTTGGGGCTTCCCCCGCATTCGGCTCGTACTGCACCATGGGAAGCGTGGAGATCGCATCCCAGGCCGGTTCGTCCACCCGGCCGTCAAATACGATCCCGTCTACCCTAGGAATTGGCAGCGGTTCCGGGGATTGCCCAAAAAGCGCAGGGCCTGTCAGGCAACCCAGAAGAAATCTCAAGCATCCCTTTGTTTGCATAAAACATCAAGGTACCCATATTACCCGCCAGGGGATAGCTTTCTTTAAGGTTTTTTCAAAGACCTGTAACAATTTGCCGTCTTATTCGTGAAATATATTGGTAGTCGTCCACTTGCCCATCCGGGCTTCCCGGCGGACGGTCGCCACCCATCAATCAAAAATCAAACAATCATGAAGTATTTTACCTGTATCGGTGGCTTGGCTTTGCTCTGCCTCACCGGTTGCGGAGACGATACCGCACCGGAATTGACCCAGAAAGTCCTGATCTATGAGAAATCGAATTGGGACGGCAGCAACAAAGGGCAAATAGCGGTTTACTTTGAAGAAGCCACCAAGCTCGAATCCTTTAAATGGCACAAAGGGAACAACCAGGCGACCATTGTCCGGGCATGGATGGATAGCTCCAGCCATACAGTCCGGCGCTTTGAGGCACTCCGGGTGGATGCCACCGGGAACGAAAACCTGTCCGCCGTCCTGGAGACGCAGCCCGGGGGGTCCATGGATATCCGGTTGGGCGATCACCGGCAGGAATTCCAGAACGCCCCGTCCCAATGGCACAGCTACGATTTTGACTTTGCAAGTCTGGGGTATGCCTTCCGGTTCCTCCGACAGGGAACTGACCCCATTGTTTTCCACATCCTGGACCTGGATCTGAGCGAATCCCCACCCGTCCTGCGGGACTTCGGCAATGTGGAGATGACATTCCAAGGGGAAGAGAATCTCAAAGGCCGGAAGCTGCTCGCCTACCGGATCGACGGGATTGGCCTGGACAACCGCGGCGGGACTATCCGCTTCGATAAAGAGGAAGGCTACCTCCACTCCTTTGAAATTCAGAAGCCCGATGAACCCGGCTATGATTCCGGGAAACTGGTGCTCCAATCGGTCACGTCGATGAACAAGGCGGAGTGGAGGAATTTTAAGTACCGGCAATTGCATGCAGACACAGTTTCCCATTAAAGTTGCATTTTCCCAATAAGGTGTAAGTTTATGGTACCTAACAGCTTTTCACCTTAACATGAAAATTCTAATGCGCCGTTTATCCTTGTTGTCCATACTGGTTGCCCCCGTTATGGCACTCGGGCAACTCATCACCGTAACCGGGGAGATACCCCCTGAGGATATGGGGGTGTCCCTGATCCACGAACACGTGCTGGTGGACTGGATAGGGGCGGATAGTACCGGCTACCACCGCTGGGACCGGGAAGCGGTTGTTGCCCGTGCCCTGCCCTATCTGGAGGAACTCCGGCAATACGGGGTCCGGACCTTCCTGGATTGCACCCCGGCCTACCTGGGGCGCGACCCGTGGATACTGCGAGCATTGTCCGAACAAACAGGAATCCAAATCCTCACCAACACAGGTTACTACGGGGCCCGGGACAACCTGCACGTGCCGGAAAGCGCACGGGAGGCCACGCCCAGGGAGATTGCCGCCGTATGGATCGAAGAATTCCGGGAGGGGATCGACGGTAGCGGCATCCGGCCGGGTTTTATCAAGATCTCAGTTGCCAACCGGGATACGCTTTCCGCCTTGCACGAAAAGATCGTTCGGGCAGCCGCGTACACGCATCTGGAAACGGGTATGGCCATCGTCTCCCACACCGGGGGAGACGGGCCGGCCATGGCACAGATCGGGATCCTCAGGGAAATGGGGGTATCCCCGGAGGCCTTTGTCTGGACACACGCCCAGAACGGGACGCCGGAGGGCTATCTGGAAGCAGCCCGGGTGGGTGCCTGGATCTCACTGGACCATGTAAACGCCGGCACCAAAGGCCGTCAGGCAAATCCAGGAAACCCCGGCAACCTCGATTGGTACGTGCAAACGCTTTCGGAGCTGAAGCGCCGGGGCTTTCTGGACCACGTCCTGTTGTCACACGATGCCGGCTGGTACGACGTGGGGGAGCTGAATGGCGGCGGTTTCCGGGGGTATACCGACCTGTTCACCCACCTGGTCCTACGACTGCAAGAAAATGGCTTTACCCGCGGTGAAATCGACCAGCTGCTACAGGACAACCCCCGACGGGCCTATGCCATCCGGGTGCGGGCTCACTAATTATTCATTCGGCCAGTCAATGAGCGGGCCCAAGACCCGGATTACAAGGGTTTTGAGGGGCATCCCTACCAGGGGGGCGGAGGTGGTACGCGGGTTGCCCCTGATGGGAATCGATAGGCAAACAGGGGGTTCAGGGATTATCGGGGGCGTTCCGCCCGCACAAACACCCTAAAGATCAACGTACCCAGCAAAACGGCCAGCACAAAGGCCACCAGGATGGCCAGTTTGGCCTGCTGCAGGTAATCGGCATTTTCAAAAGCCAGATTCCCGATAAAGATCGACATGGTAAAGCCGATGCCCGCAAAAGCTGCGGCCCCGTAGATCTGAGGCCAGGTGACCCGTTCGGGGAGGCGGGCAATCCCCAGGGCCACCGACAATCGTGCCAACAAGGAGATACCTGCGAATTTACCCACCACCAACCCCAGGATAATCCCCAGCGACAACGGCTCGAGGAGGCGGTCCAGGTTTTCGGCCTCCAGGGTCAGGCCCGTATTGGCCAGGGCAAATAGCGGGAGGACGACAAAGTTCACGAAGGGTTGCAGGGCCTTCTCCACGGATTGCAGGGGCGGCACAATCTTGCGGACGGCCTTCTGGATGATCCGCACCAGTTCCAGCTTCTCCTTTTTGATAAAGTCGGAATCCGTGGCACGACGTTCCCGGAAGGTTTTGATCAGGTTTTCGATATTGTGGGCGAACTGCTCCTCATCCATCCCCGCCCGGGCCGGGATGGCCGCAGCGGTAATCACCCCAGCAATGGTGGCGTGTACCCCCGAGAGGAAAAACCCCGTCCAAATGCCCAGCACGCCCACCAACCCGTAAAAGAACGGGTTCCGCACCCCGATGCGGTTGGCGATTACCAAGACGAAAAACGAGACAAAGGCCCAGAGCAAACTGCCAAAGACAATCTGGTCCGTATAAAAGAAGGCGATGATCAGCACGGCACAGAGGTCGTCCACCACCGCCAGGGCGGTCAGGAATATTTTCAGGGCGAAGGGTACCTTTTTATTGCCGATAATCGTCAGCAACACCAGGGCGAAGACGATATCCGTCGCGATGGGGATCCCCCAACCCGCTGCGGTATCCGCGCCCTGGTTGAGCCCCAGGAAAATGAGCGCCGGGAAGAGGAGCCCGCCCAGGGCACAGATAATCGGCAGGGCCGCCTTGCGCAGGTTGGAGAGTTCCCCGGCAATCAGCTCCCGCTTGATCTCCAGGCCGATGACAAAGAAGAAAATGGCCATCAGCCCGTCGTTGACCAGTTCGTGGAAGGTGAGCTCCAGGTTGGCACCGGCAACGCGGACCTCCAGGGTGTACTCCCAAAAAGCGTGGAATTCGTTTGCCCAGGGGGAATTGGCCAGTACCAGGGCAGTCACCACGGCACCCACCATCAGCAGGCCGTAGGAAAGGTCGCCTGAGAACAGCGGGCGGGTAAGCCGCTTGAACCGGGCCCAATGGGAATGTGAGGGTAGTTGATCCATAAATCGGTGCCTATGTTAACAAAATAGCGGAATTCCACCAAAGGCCCCGGGGGAAAAATCATCCCGCAGGCATTTTCTCTTGCAATCGGACACACTATTGGCAGGAACCGCGCACAAATCCCCCGGGAATTTTGTAAGTTATAGGGGCCTCTGCATGCGCAGCCGCACCGGTATGTTTGCAGAATCCGAGGAAAACACAAAACCTGCAGGAAACACAATACCCGAGGGAAACACAACACCCAAGAGAAACACAAAGAAATCCGAAGAACCCAATATTCAAATCCCAGTAACATGTCAAAAATGAACGTCGCCCAGAAACTGATTCACGCCCACCTGCTGGAGGGCGAAATGGAAC
>CAXQQM010000047.1:0-5943 GCA_964226055.1 Robiginitalea sp.
ACCAGTATCATAATCCCCCCGATAATGTCCTGGAAAAATTCCTGCAAAGCCAGGCCGATACCTACAAAAAGGACGGCCGAAGCGGTGATCATCAGGGTGATATCGATGCCGGCGGCGCTTACCGTCAGCAGGACCACCACCAGGTAGATGGCGTACCGGAAATACTTGAAGACGCTGAAAAATTTCATCCGGTCTTCCTGTTCCATTTTGCGGGAGTACAGGTTGCGCATCCAGCGGAGTACCAGGGTGGTGCCCACCAACGCGAGGGTCAGCGACAGCAGCAGGCCGATGGTGATGTCAACCGAGTTGTCCCCTTCCCCGAAGTGGAGGCCGTAATTCAGGAACTCCCTGGCGGCGTCCCAGAGGTCCTCCTTGAAAAACTCCTTCACGGGCTCGGCTACGGGTTCTGTATTTTCTTGTATCATTTCAGTATTTCAACCATTGGAACAATTCGCGATATGTCGGCTTTTTTCCGTACATCAAAATACCGGTACGGTAAATCTTGGCCGCCAGCCAAACGATCCCCAGAAAGGTGCCCGCCAGCAATGCCAGGGAGGCAACCAGTTGCCAGAACGGCACGCCCCCTTCCCCAATGCCCCCGGGCAGCCGCATAAGCATAACGATGGGGGACGTTAGCGGGAAAATTGAAAAGGCCACGGCTATCGGGCCGTGCGGGTTGGAAAACACCGAAAAGAAGCCCACATAGATGGCGAGCATCAGCGGCAAAATGATCGGGAAGATAAACTGCTGGGTATCCGTTTCGTTGTCCACAGCGGCCCCGATAGCGGCGTAAATGGAGCTGTAAATGAGGTATCCCAGGACGAAATAGATCAGGAAGAACCCGATGAGCAGTCCCATGGGCAGCTGCAGAAATTCTTCCAGGATCATCCGGCTAGTCTCGTCTGCCGGGAAGGAACCGGCTGCCAGGCCGGCATCCAGGCCACCGGGCATCCCCCGGGATTCGAGCAGAATTCCCGGGTCGACATCCATGAACAACAATACGAGGACCATCAGCAAAGTGGCAGACAGGATCCAGATCAGGAACTGGGTAACCCCCGCCAGTGACGTCCCGATGATCTTCCCAAGCATTAGTTGGAATGGCTTTACCGAGGAGATGATCACCTCGATAATCCGGCTGGTCTTCTCTTCGATGACCGACCGCATGACAAACCCGCCGTAGATAATGATGAACATCATGATCAGGTAGCCGAAGGCCCCGCCTACAAGTGCCTTGAACTCGTTGATCCCCTTGGCGTTTCGTTCCCCGGCAAAAGTAGCTGTGTGGATTTCATAGCTGCTGCGCACCTGGGCATACTGTTCGGGGCTCACGCCCAGTTCCTGCAAGCGGTAGGCGCGCAATTCGTCCTCAAAAACTGCCTCTACCTGCTCCAGTACGGAGGTGGAAGGCGCGTCCTGCGTATAGAGGAAGGCATCTTCGGTAACGGCTATCAGGTCCTGCCGGTCCGGCAGGTGGAGCAATCCGTAGAAGCCCATGGATACTGTGCTGTCTTTGGCTTCCTCCAGGGTGATGCCATCGAACCGGATAAAGGACACGCCGGCCTGGGGCAGGAAGGAATCGGCAAAGTACCTGCTCTGGTTCAGCACAGCCACCTGTCGTTTTTCATTGTCGTTCACCTTGGTGAGGTAGGCGATCAGGACAATCATCCCCACCAGCAGGATCGGGCTGAGGAACGTCATGATCACGAACGACTTGTTCCGCACCTTGGCGAGGTATTCCCTCCGGATGATCAGGCCGATCTTACCCATTCGCTTCCTTGTTTTGAACGGTTTCTATAAAGATATCATTGGCGGTCGGCACGAGTTCCCGGAAGGAAGTGATGCTCCCCTTTTCGGACAGGGCGTTCAGCAGCCCCTTTTTGGCGGAATCCGGCAGGCGAACCGTGAAGTCCCAGACCTGTTCCTCCTGGTCGAAGCGCGCGGATTCCAATGGGGTGCCGTTCAGGACGTTCTCCGGGGCCACCGAAACCCCACCGGGTGCCCATTCCACACGGAAACGGTTCTGTTTATACGCTTTCTTGATGTCTGACAGCCGGCCTTCCAGGATCAATTGCGACCGGTGGATCAGCCCGATATATTCACACAATTCCTCCACGGATTCCATCCTGTGGGTGGAGAAGATGATGGAGGCGCCCTCCTCCCGCAACTCCAGGATCTGATCTTTAATCAGGGCGGCATTGATCGGGTCGAAGCCGCTGAAGGGCTCATCGAAAATCAGGAGTTTCGGCCGGTGGAGTACCGTGACGATAAACTGTATTTTCTGGGCCATCCCCTTGGAGAGCTCCTGCACCTTCTTCCCCCACCAGTCACCGATTTCCAGTTTTTCAAACCAGTATTGCAGCCGGCTGCGCGCCTCTGACCGGCTCAACCCCTTGAGTTGCGCCAGGTAGAGTGCCTGCTCTCCCACCTTCATGCTCTTGTAAAGCCCGCGTTCCTCCGGGAGGTACCCAATCTGGGCCACATGCTCCGGCCGGAGCGGTTTCCCGTCCAGCAATACGGTTCCCGCATCCGGTACCAGGATCTGGTTGATAATGCGGATCAGCGTCGTTTTCCCCGCACCGTTGGGCCCGAGAAGGCCGAATATCCGGTTTTCGGGGATTTCCAGCGAAACCCGATCCAGGGCCTTGTGGGGGCCGTAGGATTTACTGACCTCACGGATGGAAAGTATGCTGTTCATGCGGGGCGATGTTTACCGGGCGTTAAATATAGGCATTCGCGGGCTACGAAATAAACCCGGAAGCACCGTTGACGCGATTCCGGGGAGACGAATTCCAGGTCTCTCGGATTCCCGGATTCCGGGGCAGGCAGGGGCCCTCACCCATAAAACAAAAACCCATCCCCGAAAGGCGTTTCAGGGATGGGAAAAAAATTGCTATGAAAAAGAAAATTAATATTGGAGTCCCAATATCAAATCAAATATACATTTTTATTTTAAAACGTCCCTAAATTATCGCTAGGAGAACATATCTTTTACCTTTTCAAAGAAGGATTTATCCGATTTTTCCGGTTTAGGCGCAAACTTGTCGTCCTCCTGCATCCGTTCAAAAAATTCCCGTTGTTCCTTGCTGAGTTCCTTGGGCGTCCAGACGTTTACATGAACCAGCAGGTCCCCGGCGCCGTAGCCGTTGATACTCTGGATCCCCTTGTTGCGGAGCCGGAGGATCTTCCCGGATTGGATACCCGCTTCGAGTTTGATCCGGACCTTGCCCCCGATGGTGTCGATTTCCTTGGAGGTGCCCAATACGGCATCCGGCATGGAGATATACAGGTCGTAATGGAGGTTGTCCCCTTCCCGCTTCAGGGTTGGGTGCTCGCGGGTCTCGATAGCCACCAGCAAATCGCCGGGCACCCCGTTGCCGGGGGCATCGTTCCCTTTGCCGGATACTTTTAGCTGCATCCCGGATTCTACCCCTCCGGGGATTTTGATTGAAACGGTTTCCTCCTGCATCACCAGGCCGTGTGCGTCCGCCCCGTCCGGCCGGGAATCGATGACCTGCCCGCTGCCTCCGCAGGCCGTACAGGTGGCCGCAGTCTGCATCCGGCCGAGGATCGTGTTCGTGATCTTGGTCACCTGGCCGTTTCCACCACAGGTCCCGCAGGTTTTATAGGTTACCCCCGGGGCCTGGACTTTTCGTTTGACCTTGATTTTCTTTTCAACCCCCTGGGCGACTTCTTCCAGGTCCAGCGTTACGCGGATGCGCAGGTTGCTGCCTTTAACGCGCCGCTGCCCGCCTCCGAAACCGCCGAAACCACCAAAGCCGCTCCCGCCGAAGGCACTGCCGAAAATGTCGCCGAACTGGCTGAAAATATCCTCCATGTTCATACCGCCGCCGCCAAAGCCGCCGCCCTCGAACGCCTGGTGGCCAAACTGGTCGTACCGCGCCCGTTTATTCGGGTCGCTGAGCACTTCGTAGGCCTCTGCAGCCTTCTTGAAATTCTCCTCGGCCGCGGTATCGCCCGGGTTACGATCCGGGTGGAATTCGATAGCCTTCTTCCGGTATGCCTTCTTGATTTCGGCCGCGGTAGCTCCTTTGGAAACGCCCAGTAATTCGTAATAGTCCTCCTTCATATGCTTAGTTTCCTACGACTACCTTGGGGTGCCGGATGACGCGGTCGCCCAGGGTAAAGCCTTTTTCGATTACATCCACCACCTTGCCTTTCAGCCTTTTGTCTGGGGCGGGAATTTGAGTAACGGCCTCGTGCACATCGGCGTCAAAGGTATCCCCCTCGGCAACGGAGATCTCCTCCAGGCCTTTGCTCCGTAAAGTTTCCTTGAATTTATTGTGGATTAGTGAAACCCCCTGTAAGGCGGCCTCGTCCCCGGACTTGTTCAGTTCTTTCATGGCCCGGTCAAAATCGTCGAGCACCGGCAACAAAGCGACAATGACGTCCTGGCCGGCTGTCCGGAACATATCGCTGCGCTCCCGCGCGGTGCGTTTCCGGAAATTTTCAAACTCGGCAAACAACCTGAGGAATTTCTCCTTCTCCGCGGTGAGTTCATTTTGCAGGGATTCCAGCTCCCCGACTCCGTCTTCCTGTTGATCGATATCCTTATCCATACTCATTGTACGTACTGCTTTTCCTAAATTTCCATTTCAGAGCGGCAAAAGTACTGCCAATTCCACGAAAATGTCAAAATGTCACGAAAAAACTACAGGAGGTCCTCCAGGGCGGGACGCAGATTGGCAAACGTGTAGGTAAAGCCTTCCATCTTGATTTTGTCAGCGCAGACGCGCTGGCTGCCAAGGACCAGTTCGGCCCGTTCCCCCATCAGTAGTTTCAGGACTGCCGCGGGTACACGAGGCAACCAAATGGGTTTATCGAGTACTTCCGCAACCTGCCGGGTGAGTTTGGTATTGGTAACGGGGTTCGGGGCCACCGCATTGTACACCCCGCCCAATTGCTGGTCGATGGCGAAGAGGAACATGGCTGCCGCATCCTCCAGGTGGATCCAGGATTGCCACTGCCTGCCGGAACCCAGGGGGGCACCTGCATAGAGTCGTACCGGCCGGGCAATCTGGGGGAGCGCACCTCCGTCGGCGGAAAGGACCAGGCCAAGTCGGAGGATGCCACAGGGGATCTCAAATACCTCAATAGCCCGGGCGGCATCCTCCCATTTCCGAACAGTCTTTGCCAGAAACCCGTCTCCCGTGTGGGGTGAGGATTCCATATGGTAGTCTGTATAGGAATGCGCATAAATCCCGATAGCCGAGGCGGACACCAGATACTCCACCTGGCCCTTGCCTAAGGTTTTTAGGTGTTCCAGCAGGGTGCCCAGGCTGTCTGTGCGGCTCTCCTGGATTTTGCGTTTGTTGGAAGCGGTCCAGGGCTGGGAAATGGAAGCGCCTGCGAGGTTGATAACGGCTTGTACACCCTCGAAACTCCGTGGGTCGAGCGTCCGCTGGGACGGATCCCACAGAAATCCACGGTACCCGGGTTCCTCCCGGATCTTCTCCGGGCGGGTCGTCAGGTAATGCACCTCAATACCCGCCTCCCGGCACTGCCGTGTAATGGCGGTGCCGACCAAGCCGGTAGCTCCTGTAATCAGTACTCTCAAATTATAAATTTGACTCAAAAGTACTGGTTTTGGGCCGGGAACGTGCCGGCTTTAATGACGATTTAACATTCGTCAGAAGGGGTAGAACCCCCTGTCCCTGCCTCTGGTTTCCGGGCCCGGAGCATCTCGCGTTTCCCCGGCGGGCCGGGCAGGCGTTCCACCCGGAACCCCGAGCTGAGCATGGCGCGCCGCACACTTCCCTTTGCCGCATACGTCACCAGGCAACCGCCTGCCGACAGCGCTTCGAACATGGACCGAAAAACCTTTTCAGTCCAGAGTTCCGGCTGGACCCGTGCCCCGAACGCATCGAAATAAACCAGGTCAAAGGCTTCGCTTGCCGAAAACTCCAGCAGGTCGGCCTGTAATTT
>CAXQQM010000048.1:0-6284 GCA_964226055.1 Robiginitalea sp.
ATCTACACCACCTGTGACACTCTTTCCCTACACGACGCTCTTCCGATCTGCTGGCTTACCTGCCCAACCTGGGCAAGGTCCGGTTGCGCGTGTCGGCCCGGGGTACCGACCCGGAGGCCGTTCAGGAAGATTTGGACCGCTACGTGGGGGAACTGCGCGACCAATTGGCAGACATCCTGTTCGGGGAAGAGGACGGGGAGGCCCTGGAGGCTACCCTGGCGAAGCTATTTACCGCCCGGGGGGCAACCCTGGCAACGGCGGAGAGTTGCACCGGGGGGGCCATCGCCGCCCAGTTGACTGCTGTCCCGGGCGCTTCGAATTTTTTCCTGGGCAGTGTGGTCAGTTATGCTACTGAGGTCAAGAAAGGGGTGTTGGGAGTGGATCCGGGGCTAATCGAAGCCCATTCCGTGGTGAGCCCGGAAGTTGCCGGGGCAATGGCGGAAGGGGCCCGAAAGCTGCTGGGGGCTGATATAGCTGTAGCCACTACCGGTAACGCAGGCCCTGCCAAGGGGGAATCGGATGCCGCCGTCGGGACGGTGGCCATCGCGGTCAGCGGGCCCGGGGGTACACGGGCCGAAGTGTTTACCATGGGCAACCACCGGGAGCGGATCGTCCGCAAGTCCGTCCACAAGGCCTTTGAGATGCTACGGGAAGAAATCCTAAAATTCTAAAAAAGAAGTTTGGGGGTACGCGAAAAATGCTGTAAATTTGCAGCCTGTTTTGAACCATGAAATTGTAGCGCAATGTCTAAAGTCTGCGAACTTACCGGGAAACGTGCCCAATTTGGCAACAATGTTTCCTTTTCGATCAATAAGACGCGTCGGAGATTCGATGTAAATCTTTCGAAAAAACGATTCTATATCCCGGAGGAGGACCGCTGGATTACCCTCAAGGTATCCGCCCGTGCATTGAAGGCGATCAACAAGAAGGGGATTTCGGCAGTGCTCAAGGAAGCAAAACAGAAAGGTATCATCCAATAAGTCATCAGACACTAAAGCGATTGCACCATGGCTAAAAAAGGCAACAGAGTACAGGTGATCCTCGAGTGCACCGAGCACAAGGAGTCCGGCATGCCCGGGACCTCCCGCTATATCACGACCAAGAACAAAAAGAATACGCCGGACCGGCTCGAATTGAAGAAATTCAACCCGATCCTCAAGCGTATGACCGTTCACAAAGAGATAAAATAAGGAAACATGGCTAAGAAAACAGTAGCAACATTACAATCTTCGTCCAAGCGGCTGACCAAGGCCATCAAGATGGTCAAGTCACCGAAATCAGGGGCGTATACTTTTGTGGAGGCTGTGATGCCGCCCGAAATGGTAAACGACTGGCTCAACAGCAAATAAGAGCCCTGCATATATAGAGCGAACCGCCTTCCTTCGGGAGGGCGGTTTTTTTTTGTGACCTGTACCAGCCGCCGTCAGGATAATTATTCCGGAACCCCGGGCGGTACAATTTACACCGTCCCGGGGTCCTGCGGGTAGGGGAGGGGAATCGTTAAAATGCTATCTTTGCCCAACAGCACGCCATCCCATGAGTCTATTCAAGAAAATCTTTTCCTCAGAGAAAAAAGAGACCCTGGACAAGGGTCTTGAAAAATCCAAGACCAGTTTCTTTTCCAAACTCGGCAAGGCCGTGGTGGGGAAGTCCAAAGTGGACGACCAGGTGCTGGACAACCTGGAAGAGGTACTCGTGACCTCGGACGTTGGGGTTGAAACCACCCTGAAAATCATCGGGCGCATCGAAGAGCGCGTTGCCCGCGACAAGTATGTGGGCACGGACGAACTCGATCGCATCCTCCGGGAGGAAATTGCCGGGCTGCTGGAAGAAACCCATTCGGGGGAGGCTGCTGAAGTTACCCTGCCCGAAGTGGATGGACCGTACGTGGTAATGGTTGTCGGTGTCAATGGGGTCGGCAAGACCACCACCATCGGCAAATTGGCGCATCAATTCAACCAGCAGGGCAAAAAGGTAATCCTCGGCGCGGCAGATACCTTCCGGGCGGCGGCCATCGAACAACTGGAAATCTGGGCAGAGCGCGTGGGGGTGCCCATTGTCAAACAGCGCATGGGCAGCGACCCGGCCTCCGTAGCTTTTGATACGCTGAGTTCCGCAGTGGGCCAGCAGGCCGATGTAGTCCTGATCGATACGGCCGGGCGGTTGCACAACAAGGTGAACCTGATGAACGAACTCACCAAGGTGCGCCGGGTAATGCAGAAAGTCATTCCGGGGGCGCCCCACGAAGTCCTGTTGGTGCTGGACGGTTCCACCGGGCAAAATGCCTTTGAGCAGGCCCGTCAGTTTACGCGTGCCACCGAGGTCAATTCCCTGGCCGTCACCAAGCTCGACGGCACGGCCAAAGGGGGCGTGGTCATCGGCATCTCCGACCAGTTCGGGATTCCTGTGAAATATATCGGCGTCGGGGAGGGGCTTGAGGACCTGCAGGTTTTCAACAAATACGAATTCGTGGATTCCTTTTTTAAACGGCAATCTTGAAGTCCCTGCCCTGGACCATACTGCTGTTGTCCCTGACTGCCGGGCATGCCCAGTTACGTCACCCAAAGGCGAGCCCGGCCCAGGAAATCCGCCAGGAGGTAGGGCTTTGCCGTATCGAGGTCTCCTATTCGCGCCCGGCTGTCCGTGGCCGCGAAATATTCGGGGAATTGGTGCCCTATGGCCGGATCTGGCGGGTGGGGGCAAATGAATCGACGAAAATCAGGCTGAGTTGCCCCGTTTCGGTAGCCGGGCACCCGGTGCCTGCCGGTACCTACGCCCTCTATGCCTTCCCGGAGGAAACTGCCTGGGAGGTGGTGTTTCACCGGGATACCACACATTGGGGGGACGGGCGCGATGCCTACGACCCCGCGGACGACCTCTTGAGGTTCAAGGTACACCCGGAGACCGCCGCGGAGGCCAGAGAGAATTTCGAGATCAGCTTTGACAGTATCCGCCACGATGGGGCGCAAATGGTCTGGCACTGGGACCATACCCGCATCCGCATCCCGGTTGCCGTGGATACGCGAAGCGCCATGGAAGCGGAAATCCTACGAGCCCTCGCGGAGGCCCCAACGGCCCAAACGTATTACGAAGCGGCCAGATACCTGCAGGAATCCGATGGGAACACGGAGCGGGCCCTGGAGTACGCAGACCGCGCCCTTGAACTCGGGGGTGATACCTATTATTTTTACCGGGTAAGGTCCCTGCTCCTTGCCCGGAGCGGTTCCCTTAAGGAAGCCATCCGGGCGGCCACCCGCTCCCTGGAACTGGCAAGGGAAGAAGGAAAGGACGAATTTGTTCGTATGAACGAAAGGAATATCGCACTATGGAAAAACCAGCTAGACTCCGGGGGTGGATAATACGTGCAATGGGCATCCCGGCCCTGATTGCCTGTACCGCCCTCCAATTTGCCTGCAAAGACGGAAATACCCCGGCAGACACTTCCCCCAAGGATGTTCCCGGGCGGATTTGGGAGCCCTATGACGACGCCGACGAGGTGGCCGCCAATGCCGAACATCCCAACCGGCGCATGCGCTATAAGCTGATCCAGTCCCGGGTCACCGACAAGAACGATATCTTCCGGCCCCTATATGCGGAGGCGCTTTCCCTGGATCCCGGGCGGTACCGTGAACTTCATGACCGCATCCTGGGCCGTTCCATACCCGAAATCCAGGAGCAAATCCTCGACGGTGCCCTTACCTATGAGGAATTGACCCGTTTTTTCCTTTACCGGATATACACCTACGAATTGCCGCATGCCACAACACTCAATACGGTGCTGGCGATCAATCCGAATGTGCTGGAGGAGGCACGTGAAAAGGACGAAATCCTTCGACTGGTGCCGGACGCTGAGCGGCACCCGGTCTTTGGTATGCCGATATTATTAAAGGACAATATCGACACGGAATCCATGCCGACTACCGCCGGGGCGGTGGCCCTGCAGGAGAACCGCACGGAAGATGCATTTATAGTAAACCAGCTGCAAATGAATGGTGCGGTGATCCTGGGGAAGGTGAACCTGAGTGAATGGGCCTATTACTTTTGCGACGGGTGCCCGGTAGGCTACAGCGCTCTGGGTGGCCAGACGCTCAATCCATACGGGCGCCGCCAATTTGAAACCGGCGGGTCCAGTTCGGGAAGTGGCACGGCCGTTGCAGCCGGGTATGCCATGGGGGCCGTGGGGACCGAGACTTCCGGCTCTATCCTGTCCCCTTCCGGCCAGAACTCCGTGGTGGGCCTCAAGCCGACAGTGGGTTTGATGAGCCGTACGGGAATCGTCCCGATTTCATCCACCCTGGATACCCCGGGCCCGATGGCCCGGACGGTCACCGATGCCGCTATCCTGCTCGACGCCATGCGGGGCTATGATTCCGAAGACCCTGTAGCGTTGGAAACCCCCACGCTGATAAACGGGCACCGGGTGGGACCTGTTGCACTTGCAGGCCGCCGCTTTGGCATTTTTGAGGCGATTTCCGAATCGGATTCCCTCTACCGCCGTGCTATCGGGGTATTACGGGAGGCCGGCGCGGAAATCATCCCGATCACCCCGCCCGACACGGACCTGGATGGTTTTTCAAAATTGCTTAATGGGGATATGCGAAATGACCTGCCCGCCTACCTCCAAAAACGCGTTCGCAACCGGGATGCCGTGCGTATTTCGGACGTGGCCAGCCTGGTTGCCTTTAACCGGGTGGACAGCCTGGTCCGGGCGCCCTACGGGCAGGGAAGGCTGGAGGGGATCCTCGGGGATACAACCGGCCCGGAAGACCTGGAGGCATTAAAGGCCCGGCTTTTGGAAGCAGGCATGGATTATTTTACGGAACCCTGGAATACCCATCAATTGGACGCGGTGCTCTCGGTGAACAACCGGCACGCGGGCTATGCCGCCCTGGGGCGCCACCCCGCCCTGTGCGTGCCCATGGGATATCGCGAAAGCGGGGAACCCGCGGGGCTTACTTTTATTGCCCGTCCCTTTCAGGAAAAACAATTGCTGGAAATGGGCCGGGCATTTGAGAAAGGCTTGCCGGCCCGGCGGATGCCCGAGGGGTATGCCGATTAGGTTTCAGAGGTTCATAAAGGCACTTAGGTGCTGCCAGAGCGTGTTGTCGAAACTGGAAGGTCCCGCCAGGTTTTCGCCTGCATCTTCCCCCATCCGTACAATGACGAGCTCCAGGGAAGGTATGATGTAGAGTTTCTGGTCGTTCTTGCCCAGCCCGGCGATGAGGTCGGAAGGGGCTTCCGGCATCAGCTCCCCCGGGAAGACCACCTGGGAAGCGGGCAACATGTAGCTGCTTTTCCCATTGAGCCACCACAGGAAGCCGTATGAGGCGTTTAAAGCCTGGGACGGCGTCAGCATGTTTTCCATAAAATCCGCGTCAGCCAGGATTTGGGTGTCTCCCCAGCTGCCGCGTCCGAGGACCAGAAGCCCGAACCGCGCCATGCTGCGGGCCGTGCTGAAATATACATTGTTGCTGCCATTGGTGCTGAACCAGAGGCCGTCCATGCCAATTTGGTTGCGAAGTCGGGAATTGAAAAAGGCGGTGAAACTTTCCGAGGTCCCTGCCGCCACCACGGACTGCAGCAAGGTATACGGGCCGTTGTGATAGGCCCATCGCTCTCCGGCATCGGCCAGGTACTGCAGGCAACCCGGGCTGACGCAATCAAATGCCACGTCGTTCAGGCCCGAAGTCATCCGAAGTTGGTCCCCGACGGTGATCAGGGCTTCCTTTTCGGCCGGGGCCGAAGTCCATCCCACGCCGAGGTAGTCGGAAGTGGGGTTGCTCGTGTCGATAAAGCCTTCCTGAACGGCCAGGCCCACGGAAAACGCGGTAAGTGTTTTACCCGCTGAGGCCCAGTACCACAGGCTGTCCCGGGTAAAAGTCCCGAAATACGTCTCCTTGGCAATGCGGCCGGATTTCAGTATTATGAGCGCCTTGGTACCGCTGGAAGCCAGGTACGAATCGAGGTCCGACTCTGCTGCGCTGTCCCAGCCTAAATCCGCGATATTCGCGGTTTCCCATTCGGAGAATGTTACAGGTTCCGGGAAATACAGGCCGGTTTCCGCGGGAGGGGTTGTATCGGCTGGTTCCGTATCTGAGGAACACGAAGCAACAACGGCCAGCAGGGCCAACAGGGCCGCGGCAGGGGGGATTGAGGTCTTTTTATTCAGCCAATACATATACAAATAACGAATTCCGCGCCATTTTCGTCTCCCGGAAGCCGAACTTCCTGCAGCAGTTCGTACTTTTGCGCCCCAATCAACGATTTGGTATGCGGACGAAATC
>CAXQQM010000049.1:0-14179 GCA_964226055.1 Robiginitalea sp.
GCCAAACAGCACCCGGCATTTTGACGGGGGTGATAGAAATAAAAAAAGGCCCTTGCGGGGCCTGTCAAATCCTTAGAGCCGACATAGGTTTGCCGGTTTGGGTTTCCCGGGATCAGATGTCGTCGAAATCCACATCGACGAATTTCCCGGTACCTTCGGTCGTTCCGTTCTCGGAGGGCTCTGCCTGTTTGAAGTTTTTCTGGTGTCGTTCCGAGATCACCTCTTCCCCTTTTTCCTCGATGATAAAATCGGTCATCTCGCCGAGTATCTCCCGAAAGGCTTCAAAATCCTCCTTGTACAGGTAAATTTTGTGTTTTTTGTAATGGAAAGACCCGTCTTCGTGGGTGAACTTCTTACTCTCCGTGATTGTCAGGTAATAATCCCCGGCTCGGGTACTGCGAACGTCAAAAAAATAGGTGCGCCTGCCAGCGCGGAGTACCTTGGAGTTAATTTCTTCCTGATCCATTAGGTCATTTTCACTCATCGTATGGTAATCTTAAGCAGTGGTTAGTTAAAGTCACCAAAAATGTGAAAAAAATGCTAATAGAACAACATTTTTCTAGTTTTCTTTCCCGGATAGCTGGTTGATATATAGCTCTTTGTAATAGCCTTCTGCCTCCAGGAGTTCGCTGTGTGTACCCTGTTGGAGGATCCGGCCGTCTTCGAGCACCAGGATTTTATCCGCATTGATCGCCGAGGAGATCCGGTGGCTTACGATAATGGACGTTTTGTCCCTGGAGGCCCGTTTCAGGTTGGCCAGGATGGCTTCCTCCGTTTCCGTATCCACGGCCGAGAGGCAGTCGTCGAACAGGTAAATAACCGGGTCTTTGATCAGTGCCCTCGCGATGGACACCCGCTGTTTCTGCCCGCCGCTCAGGGTGATTCCCCGTTCCCCCAGCACCGTCTGGTACCCTTTGGCAAACCCTTCGATGTTCTTGTCCACCACCGCCTGGGCAGCGGCTTCACGGATCTGTTCCGGGCCTGCCTGCTCGCGTCCGAATCGGATATTGTTTTCGATGGTATCCGAAAACAGGAAGGCATCCTGGGGCACAGCCCCAATGGCCGTCCGCAGGGAATCCAGGTTGATTTCCTCTACAGGCGTATCGTCGATTCGTATGGTGCCGTCGCTCACATCGTACAACCGGGCGATCAGGTCGAGAATCGTGGACTTCCCCGATCCGGTTTTCCCGAGGATGGTCAGTGTTTCCCCCGGGTTTACCGTGAAGGAGAGGTTGCTCAGGGCCCGGATTCCCGTATCCGGGTAGGTAAAACTCACGCTGTCGAATTCGATTTTCCCGCGGATGGGCACTGGGGGCGTACCCGGGTCGGCGATGTCGGGCTCCTGGTCGAGGAATTCGTTGATCCGTTTCTGGGAGGCCTCAGCGCGCTGAACGATGGAGGTGAGCCAGCCGACGATTGCCACCGGCCAGGTCAGCATGTTCACGTAGATGATAAATTCCAGGATGGTACCCAGGCTGCTGATCTCGCCCCGGAAGTACTGCATGCCCCCGACATAGATGACAAAGATGTTGCTCACCCCGATCAACAGGATCATCAGGGGGAAAAACCAGGCGTTTACCTTCGCCAGATCCATGCTCTTGTCCTTGCCCTCCAGGGCGAGGCTGCCGGCTTCCCGGTTAATACGGGGCTCCATCGCATAGGCCTTGATCACCGAAATCCCTGAAAAGGATTCCTGGGCAAAGGTCGAAAGGGTGGAGAGGAAGGCCTGAACCCGCGTGGAACGCTGGTGGATGACCCGGCTGATCCAGTAGATCAGCACTGAAAGTACGGGCAGGGGCACCAGGGCGTAAAAGGCGATGGTAGGGGCCTTGATGAACATCAGGGGGATCAGGCAGGCAAACAGCGTCAGCGTCTGGATTCCGTACATGATAGCCGGGCCGGCATACATACGCACCTGGCTGACATCCTCGCTGATGCGGTTCATCAAATCTCCGGTTCGGTTGCTTTTGTAAAAGTTCAGGCTCAGCCGCTGGTAGTGGTCGAACACCTCGTTCTTCAAATCGTATTCGATATAGCGGGACACATTGATGATGGTCTGCCGCATCAGGAAGGTGAAGAACCCGGAAAGCAGGGCGGCCCCCACGATGATGGCGATGTATTCCAGCAGGTCGGCCCGGGCCGCTTCCAGGGCCAGTTCCCCGGCGCTGTATTTCTCGACAACTTCGACGATATTCTTGACGTAGGAGGGCATAACGAGCTGGAAAACCCGCGCGATGATGGTGATCAGTACGCCCAGGAAAAGCTTCACCCAGTATTTCCGGAAATATTTGTTGAGATGCCTGAGTTCCTTCATGGATGCTTGGTCGCCGGCTGCGGGAGCATGCTGCAGCCTGCGGACAAAGATAGCAGATTGGATCGGATGGCCGTGTTATAAATATGATAAGAAACCGGATGGTGTGGTGCAACTCGGATGCAATGCCTATTTTTGCCACAAGTTTTTCAGCAAAGTTCTTTACATGCTAACCAGAAGGCAAATCCGGGTAAAAGTAATGCAGAGCATTTATGCGCTGACCCTGTCCCGGGACGGGTCCGCGGAACAACAGGAGAAATTCCTGAATAAAAGCATTGGCCAGACTTTTACGCTTTACATATTGATGCTGGCCCTTTTGCGAGAGATCCACCAGATGGCCCGCTCGCGGTCCGACACCGGCCGCAAGAAGTACCTGAAGGAAGATGCCTCCGGGCATCCCGGCCCGCAGGCCCTTGCCACTAACCGGGTCCTGGAGTACCTCTCCGGCCATAAAGGCCTGGGTTCCGCCATCGACAAGCGCAAACTCCGGCAGTGGTACCTCAACGAGGAATACGTGAAAATTGTCTACCGGCAATTGATCGAAAGCCCCGAGTATGCTGCCTATGCCGCCTCCCCCAATGACTGGGAAGGGGACCGTGCATTTGCATTGACGATTTTCCGGGAATTTATCGCCCCGAACGATAAGATTTACGATTTCCTGGAGGATGAAGGGATCACCTGGGTAGACGATATCCCGCTGGTAAATACCTTTATCGTCAAGCGACTGGGTAAACTCACCGAAGAGGCCCCCGAATCCTACCTGTTGCCCCCCCTGCTCAAAAATGCGGAAGACATGGAATTCGCGATGGACCTGCTACGGAAAACCCTCAACAAGTACACCGAGCTGGAGGCGGAAATCGAGGGAAAGACCCCCAATTGGGATAAGGAGCGGATAGCCGAAATAGACGGGATCCTCCTGAAGATGGGCATCGCGGAACTGCTGTATTTCCCCTCTATCCCGGAACGGGTAACCATCAACGAATACCTGGAGATCGCCAAGGAGTATTCCACCCCGAAAAGCAGCATTTTTATCAACGGTATCCTGGATAAGCTCATCCGCGAATACCGGGAGTCGGGGAAGCTTAAAAAAACAGGTCGGGGACTCTTGTAATCAAATATTCCGTATTTTTGCGTCTATTAATAAAAAAAACAGCAGAATCATGAGAAAAGTGACAGTATTCCTGAGCGTGCTTGCAGTAGCAGCCCTGTCTTCATGCAAAGAGAAAGCTTCCGAAAAGATCAATGCAGAGAATGTCGAGGTTGCCGCCCAGCGCGACGCCGCATCCAAGAACATGGCCGCCATTACCTTTGACAGCAAGGAACACGATTTCGGAACCATCGAGCAGGGGACGCCCCAGGAAACCACCTTTTCCTTTACCAACACCGGGAATGCCCCGCTGATTATCACGAATACCTCGGCGAGTTGCGGATGTACCACCCCGGACGCCCCGATCAACCAACCGATCGCCCCGGGCGAGAAAGGCGAAATCAAGGTTCGCTTCAACGGAAGCGGCAGCGGGCAGGTCACCAAGACCGTAACGGTCATGGCAAACACTTCCGGCGGGCAGGAGATGCTTCGCATCAAAGCCTTCGTCAACCCCAAGGCGGCTGGCGGAACGGCAGCCGTTGGCCCGGTTAAGAACTAAGATTCGTAAAACAACAACGGAATGAGTGACCAAATCGGGCAGTTTCTGCCCATGATCCTGATTTTTGCCGTGGCGTACTTCTTTATGATCCGCCCGCAGATCAAGCGTCAGAAGGACGAGAAGAAGTTTGCCAAAGCCCTGAAAAAAGGGGATAAAATCGTGACGAAAAGCGGTTTGTACGGGAAGGTCGTGGACCTGAACGACAAGGATTTTTCCTGTATCATCGAAACGATGGCAGGCCGCATGAAATTCGATCGCTCGGCCATTTCCATGGAACTGAGCAAAAAGGCGAACGACCCCAAAGATTGAGCAACTGCCTTTGAGGGGCTTGGGAACCCTGATGCAAAAAACTGAGAACGCCGGCAATCGCCGGCGTTTTTTTATGCCCGGCCAATGTAGTACCTTGTTTTCAAGAAAATCTATCTATGGAAACACGCAGATCTTTTATCCGAAAAGGGGCGCTGGGTGCCTTGGCCGCGGCCTCCTCCCTGTTGGTCCCCGTGCCCCTCTGGAGCCGGGGTTCCCGGGTTTTGGGGGCTAACGATCGGATCGGTATCGGCCTGATCGGTTGCAACGGCATGGGGTTTTCAAACCTCAGTTCCTTCCTGAAATTGCCCAATGTACAGGTAACCGCACTTTGCGATGTGGACCAACGGGTCCTGGAGCGCCGAACCGCCCAGCTCACTGAAGCGGGACACGGCAAACCAAAACAGTACGGCGATTACCGGGAATTACTCGAGGATGGGGATGTGGACGTGGTAATTATCGGCACGCCTGACCATTGGCATTGCCTGCAACTCCTGGATGCCCTGGATGCCGGGAAAGACGTGTACTGCGAAAAGCCCATCGCGAATTCCATCGAGGAATGCGACCGGATGCTGCAGGCAGTGGAAGGCAGCGGGCGGATGGTCCAGATTGGCCAGTGGCAGCGCAGCCAGCCGCATTTTGTGGATGCGATTGAATTCCTGCGTACGGGCGCCCTGGGGCCGGTACGCCTGGCGAAGGCGTGGGCGTACCAGGGATGGATGCAACCTGTGCCCGTATTGCCGGACGGGCCGGCGCCCGAGGGGGTCGACTACAAGATGTGGCTGGGCCCGGCGCCCGAACGCCCCTTTAACCCAAACCGTTTCCATTTCAATTTCCGTTGGTTCTGGGACTACGCCGGCGGCCTGATGACCGACTGGGGAGTGCACCTTATCGACTATGCCTTATACGGAATGGAAGCCACCGAGCCGAATTCCGTAATGGCCTCCGGGGGCAAGTTTGCCTATGCCGACGATGCCTCCGAGACGCCCGATACGCTACAGACCGTCTATGAATTCGATGGCTTCAACCTCCTCTGGGAGCACGCTACGGGCATCGATGGGGGAAATTACGGCAGGAACCACGGCATTGCCTTTATCGGGAACAACGGCACCCTGGTCCTGGACCGGGGCGGCTGGGAAGTAATCCCCGAGGTGGAACACGAGAGCTGGCGCCAACTGCCGGACCAGCCCAAAATGGAAGCTGTGCCGCTGCGATCGGCCGAAGGGAACGGCCTGGACCTGCATACCGCCAACTTCCTGGAAGCGGTCCGCAACCGGGACGACGGGATCCTTCGGGCGCCCATCCAGGTGGGTTACCATGCAGCGCGGGTATCCCATATGGGGAATATCGCCTATAAAACGGGGAGGAAACTCAGGTGGGATGCTGCGAAGTCGGCATTTTCAGATGAGGAGGCGAACCGCCTGATGGGTGCGGACTATAACAACGGCTGGGCGCTCCGGTAGGGGCCTGTCCGGGAAACAAGGGAGCCATTTTCGGCACGGGGCTCCGGCGGGTCAACAATTCCTGTATTTGTCGTTGAGGCCGATACCCTGTCGGATCATCGGGAGGATTTTTGCAAGGCGCCGTTTTTTGGTGGATTCCTGCTTGGCCGAGGCGATGTGTTCCGCGTAATCCCGCTGTTTATAGGGGGCCAGGCCCCCGAAATCGGCTTCTAGTTGCGGGTCGGATTTTAGTGCGGCCTGCAACAGGTCGGGTACGGCAGTTTCTTTGGGTTTCGCCGGATCGAGCCGAACCCCTTTCCGGGCGTTGGCAATGGCCTCCAGCACATAAGCTTTTACCTGCCGGGCGTCGATCTGGTCCACAGAAGTAAATTTCCAGTGCCGCATGGCTTTGGTTTTGCCCTCCTGGGCATTTTCAAGCACCCCGAGCGGGTCGGAGAGGAATACCCCGTTGAAGAACCAGAGCCCGAAATGGTTTTTAAAGGCGAGTACCCCCACGACGTTTTCCTTCTCCAGCGTATAAACCGGGCAACTCCATTTGAAGTCTTCTTCCAGTTCCGTATCGCTCACCAGCTCGCGCAACCGGGCAATTCCTTCCTGAAAGGGTCCCTCCTTCCCGAAATAGGCGGCTATTTTGGCTGATTTTTCCATGAATCGAGCGGTTTGCTGGCAGTAAGTTCGCAAATTTTCACGATAACTTCCACAGCCTTCTCCATACTCTCAACCGGGATGTATTCGTATTTCCCGTGGAAATTATGCCCCCCGGCGAAGATATTCGGGCAGGGCAGTCCCATGTAGCTCAGCTGGGACCCGTCCGTGCCCCCGCGAATCGGTTGGATCAGGGGTTCTACCCCAACGGAACGCATCGCTTTTTCGGCCACTTCGACTATGGAAAATACCGGGAGGATTTTCTCCCGCATGTTGTAATACTGGTCCTCGATTTGCACATCCACCTGCGCTTGCCGTTTTCGGGCTGTTTTCACCGCCAGTTCCCTGAGCAGGGATTTGCGTTTTTCGAATGTTTCCCGATCGTGGTCCCGGATGATCAGTTCCGCCCGGGCCTCCTCGATCCCGCCCTGGAACTGGTGGAGGTGGAAGAAACCCTCGCGACCGCTGGTCTTTTCCGGGACTTCCCCCGGTGGCAGGCCGGAGAGGATTTCCTGCAAGGTGGTAATGGCATTCACCATTTTGTCTTTGGCATAGCCCGGGTGGACGCTGGTGCCAAAAGCGGTAAGCACGGCACGCGCTGCATTGAAATTTTCAAATTCGAGTTCGCCAACCTGGCTCCCGTCGATGGTATAGGCCCAGTCTGCCCCGAATGCCTCGACGTCGAAGTGGTGGGCGCCGCGTCCGATTTCCTCGTCGGGGGTAAAGCCGATACGGATTGTCCCATGGGGGATTTCAGGGTGTTTGAGCAGATACTCGGCCGCCGTCAGGATTTCGGCAATACCCGCCTTGTCATCCGCCCCGAGAAGGGTAGTCCCGTCCGTGACTACCAGGGTCTGCCCGGAATATTGGCGGAGTTCCGGGAAGTATTCCGGCGAGAGGACAATTCCCGATTCGGCATTCAGGACAATGTCGCCCCCGTCGTAATCGGGAACCACCTGCGGGCGAACGCCGGTACCGCTGAAATCGGGGCTCGTATCGAAATGGGCGATAAAACCGATTATCGGCAACGGGTCGGGGACATTTGCCGGCAGGGTTGCGGTGATATAGGCTTTTTCGTCTATGCGAACGTCCTCCAGGCCCATCTCCTCCATCTCCCGCACCAGCAGGCGGGCCAGGTCCCATTGCTTTTCCGTGCTGGGGGTGGTTGTGGAATCCGGGTTGCTCTGGGTGTCGATCCGGACGTAGCGGAGGAAGCGATCTGTTAGGTCGGACATATAATTTTTACAGGAAACAGGAGTTAGTATTAAGAACCTCCCTGCAGTACGGAGGCCTGTTTGTTATCTGCAGGGTACAATACAAAGAAAGATGATCCGAAGATTTCTGACAACCTTGCTGCTGACTTTCTGCCTGTTTCCCGCGGTTTCCCAGGAATGTGCGCTGGGGATAGGGGGAAAGGATACGGAACTCATCGTATTGGTTTTCCAGCTCAACGATGCCCAGCAGGAAAAGCTGGACCTCTGGACGGAGGCCCTGGAAACGGAGAATGCCGAACTCCAGGCCCGGGCTCGCGACCTGCTAAAAACACACCCCCAGGAAACCACGGAGGAAGTGGAAGTCCTCGGCACGAAATACCGGGAGATCAAGGAGATGATGCTCGCCAATTCGCTCCGGTATGACCGGATGTTACTCGGCACTTTCAACGAGCTGCAATATCAGCGGTATGTGGAGCTTTGCCAGGAGGTCATGCGGGCTCCGATGGCGCCGGCAGCGGATTCCGGCGGGGGACCCGGGGTCCCGGAATAAACCCGGGCGGTCAGGTGTGGGCCCGTTTGTCGACTTTCACCCGGGAAGCTTGGAAGGGTGCGGGGATAGTTTGTAATTTTGTCGAAACTCGCGCCCCCTATGTACAAACTCCTGCTTCGGCCTCTGTTGTTCCTTTTCGATCCCGAGGCAGTCCACCATTTTTCATTTTCAGCGATACGAATCCTTCACCGACTGGGCCTGGGCGGTTTGCTCAGAAGCGTGTACCGGCTGGAGGACCCGCGTCTGGAAAGGGAGGTTTTCGGGCTGAAATTCCCCAATCCGGTGGGGCTGGCCGCAGGGTTTGACAAGGATGCCCGATTGTTTGACGAACTGGCAGATTTCGGGTTCGGGTTTGTCGAGATCGGGACACTCACCCCGAAAGCCCAGGCGGGGAACCCGAAGAAGCGGTTGTTCCGCCTGCGGGCGGACAAGGCCATCATCAACCGGATGGGGTTTAACAACCGGGGGGTCTTCGAGGCGGCCGAACGCCTGGCCGGACCCCGGCGGGTGCTGATCGGCGGGAATATTGGCAAGAACAAGGCGACCCCCAACCGGGAAGCCGTCAAGGACTACATGATCTGTTTTGAAACCCTGTTTCCGCACGTCGATTACTTTGTGGTTAATGTGAGCTCCCCGAATACCCCGGGGCTCCGGGAGCTGCAGGAGAAGAAACCACTCACCGAGCTGCTTCGGGTCATGAAGCGGGAAAACACAAAATGCGCCCTGGTAAATACCACCCGGGAAAAGCCGATCCTCCTGAAGATCGCCCCGGACCTCACGGATGCACAGCTGCAGGACATTATCGAAATTGTCCGGGAAACAGGCATCGACGGGGTAATCGCTACGAATACCACCATCGCCCGGGACAACCTGAAATCCGATATGTACCTGCAGGAGGAGCCGGGGGGGCTGAGTGGCCGTCCGTTGCGGGAACGTTCCACCGAAGTAATCCGCTTCCTGGTGGAGGAAGGAAAAGGGGAGTTTCCGGTAATCGGCGTTGGCGGGATACATTCGGCCGAGGATGCTCTGGAAAAACTCGCAGCAGGGGCCAGCCTGGTCCAGCTCTGGACCGGATTTGTATACGAGGGCCCCGGTTTGGTGAAAAAGATCAACCGGAAACTTCTGGAGCAGGCCTGAGCCCTGCTGATTTGCCTGAACCCTGTTGATTTGCCTGGACCCTGCTGATATGCCAGATTCTTATTGCCGGGGTCTGCTAGCCCCCCGGGGCTGCCGAAGGCGTGTACCGCCGGAGCAGGTAGGTCCGCCGGAACCGCTTGAACAGGTCGACGTGCAGGTAGAGTGTTTCGTGCTGGATATTCAGTTTGGCCTTAAACCTGCGGGAAGCCGTATTCAGGCATTGGGTACCGCTGTAACATCGGCTGATCCCTTTGCCCTCCAGGTATTTGTAGCATTGGTACCTCAGGTAGGGGGCCAGTTTTTTCCCCCGGAAATTCTCAAATGTGTACATGTTTTCCAGGTAAGCCTCCCCGGTCTTGAGCGGAAATTTTTTCCCGCTGAGTTCAAATTGCCCGTACCGCATCATCGTAAAAGCTGCCAGCTCTTCCCCTTTGTAGAGGCCAAGGGCTTCGTAGGGGGATTCCGGCCGTTCTTTAAGCATGTCCAGGTTGTACCGGAGTAATTCGAACAGTGGCTTGAGTTGGTCGCGGGGGACGGCCTCCAGCCGATAGGTTTCCGGCGGTTCCGGTAGCCGGGGTTCGGTGGACAGGTCCAGGCCTTCCCGATCGATCCAGTAGGGGTTGATATTGATTTTCAATCGCAGCAACAGGTTCCGGATGCTAAGCAGGATCATCCCGTGGCGGATCCTGTACCAAATCAGGTGTAATTTGTAAAACCGGCCCGTTTCCTTCCGTGTATGGTTGCTTTGACGATTCATGCGCGGCCGTAATTTCCGTTCCCCGCCTGCAGGCTCAGGATTTCCCGGAGTTTTGCCGCGGGCATCAATGTCCGTTCATTCGCCTCGGCGAGGGTGTGGATGCGCCGAAGCAGCTGCCCGTTGGTGGCCAGTTTGGTGCGGGCCTTGTCGAACCAGATGTTGTCCTCGAGCCCCACACGCACCCCGCCTTCCATGGCAATGGCGACGGAATTCATGTGGAGTTGGGCCTCCCCGATACCGGCGAGGCTCCAATGCGAGTTTGCAGGCAATTCATTGATCATCAGGCCGGCCTGCATCAGGTTGGCCTGCGCACAGGCGATATTCCCGAGCAGCAGGTTGAAATAATGCGGCGGTTTCAACAGGCCTTTCCGTTCCAGGTATTTTGCGTAGTTGATCATCCCGATATCAAATGCTTCCAATTCGGGCAGGATCCCCCGCTCCAGCATGGTCCGGGCCAGGTCCTGGATCATCTGGGGGGCGTTCATGCTCGCCGTACGGTTGAAATTCAGGGAACTCAGCGTCAGGCTGCCCATGTCCGGTTTGAGGTCGCCCTCCAGGAAAAGCGGGTCGGCCCGCTGCTCCAATTCGCCGAAATTCCGCCCGCTCAGCGAAACGCACAGCACGAGTTCCGGGGCAAAACGGCGGATCCCCCCGATTATGTCTGCATAGATTTCGCGCCGGTAGGTGGGTGCTCCCGTTTGGGCATCCCGGGCGTGTAAATGTACCATGGTGATCCCGGTTTCCCAGGCCTCGTGTACATCTTCCACAATTTCGTTCACCTGGACGGGGACATGCGGGGTCATCTCCTTGGTGGGGATCATCCCGGTCGGGGTGAAATTGATGATCAGGGGTTCGGACATCGTCTGATGGTTTTGCGCAGGGCTGCTGCCTGTTATCCACAAGTTTAATCAATGATTTCCCATTGGCATAATCCGTGGGGTGTACGGGTTAAAAATTAGTTGAATGCAAACGATCCCCCGGAAAGCCGGTAAGCTGGCCGAATGGCACGCCGCATTCCACGAATTAATGGTAATTTTAAATCCCGGTCCGAATGGCCCGGGTCCGCGTCTGGGTGGAAGTAATTTGAATAAGCAGCAAAAAGTATGTCCGATCGGGTAAAAATAGTGGAGTGTCCCCGGGACGCCATGCAGGGGATCCGGGAATTTATCCCGACAGAAGCAAAGACCCGCTACCTGCAGGCACTGCTCGGCTGCGGTTTTGATACCCTGGACTTTGGGAGTTTTGTCTCCCCAAGGGCTATCCCGCAAATGGCGGATACGGCCCGGGTGCTGGCCGGCCTGGACCTGAGTCGGACAACTACCCGCTTGCTGGCCATCGTGGCCAACCGACGCGGGGCAGAAGACGCGGTCCGACACCCCGAGATCCGTTACCTGGGGTACCCTTTCTCCATCTCGGAAAACTTCCAGATGCGCAATACCCACAAAACCATCGCCGAATCCCTGAAAGTCCTGTCGGACATCCTGGAGCTGGCCCGGGCGCACGACAAAGAGGTGGTTACCTATATTTCCATGGGGTTCGGCAACCCCTATGGCGACCCATGGGATGCGGGTATCGTATCGGACTGGACGCGGCGCCTTGTGGATATGGGGGTGAGGATCCTTTCGCTCTCCGATACCATCGGCAGCTCGGACCCCGAAACGATTTCCCACCTGTTCAGCGAATTGATCCCTGCCCACCCCGGGGTGGAGTTCGGCGCCCACTTACACACGCATCCCCGGAGCTGGAAGGAAAAAGTACAGGCGGCCTGGGAATCAGGTTGCCGCAGGTTTGACGGGGCGGTCCAGGGCTTTGGCGGTTGCCCGATGGCCAAGGACGAACTCACGGGGAATATGCCCACGGAGAAAATGCTTTCATTTTTTACTTCCCGCCAGGTGGATACCGGCGTCCGCTGGATGGCCTTTGAGGCCGCCTATAACAAGGCCACGGAGATCTTTACCCGCTATCATTGAACGGTTTGCTTTGAACCGTTGTAATTAAATCAGGCACCTGCCGATTGATCAGCAGGTGCCTGTTTCCATGGCTGCAAGAGGGTACCTGACCCCTTAATACTGCAGGGTAATCCCGCCGTATATCCCGAACGGGTGGCCGGGGCGTAATCCCGCGGGAACCCTTGCCACGGCATAAGTCTCGTCCAGCAGGTTGACCACGTTGGCCTGGAGGCTTACATTGGGGGTGATGTGGTATTTCCCCGCAAAATCCAGGATGAAATTGCTGGCGACGCCCTCGTCCTCAGGGATGCTGCCCTGGCCGGCCTGGGTGCGGAAGGCCCCGTTGTACCTCGCGTTGAAGTGGAGCTCAAACCGGCTGTGTTCCAGCCCCAGGGAGGTGTGGAATTGATGTCGGGAAATATAAGGCAGTTCATCTCCTTCAGCTACCTCACCCCAAAGGTCATCCTCACTTCCAAAAGCATTCCGGAATTCGGTGTCCGTCAGCGTGTACCCGAAGGTGACGGGTAGCTGGTAATTCTGGTTACCGGGCAGGAAATTATAATTCAGCAGCATTTCCAGGCCTGCCACGTCCACCTCCCCGGCGTTGAACTGGTCCAGGGTACCGGTACCTCCTGTGGCTGCCAGGTCGCTCCCCAGCAAATTGCTGTAGTCATTGAAGAACCCGACAACTTCCCCCGAGAGGCCGCCCAGGGAAAACCGCGTACCCAGTTCGTAGTTGATGCTTTCTTCCGGATCCTGGCCATCCTGGTTCCCGGGGGGCGAAAAGCCTTTGTGCACGCCACCGAAAACGGATACATCGCCCAGGTTGTAGTTAAAGCCCATCCCGGGGATCCACACATCCACCTGGTTCTCCCGCTCGCTCAGGTCCGAACCGGTACGTCCCGGGTCCGCACTGCCGTAGTTAACCCGGGAAAGGGTGATATTTTCATATCGCAGCCCTGGGGTGAGCGTCAGGTCCCCGGTTTTAAACTTATACATGGCGTATGCGGCAAATGCCCGTGCATCGCTGATGCGATTGGCATCCGTGCCCCGGGTGGCCTCGGTGGTCTGCACGAGCGTGCCACTTTGGATGGCGTAGCCGTCTACCCACTGGAACCGGTCCTCCTCGTCGAAATGGTAACGGAGCCCGGCCTCCAGGTCGTGGAATGTATTATCCCCGTTCCAGTGGAAGTCCAGTTTGGTCTGCACCCCGGTACTCAGGTAGGCCCGGTTGTTGGCCTTGACACCCAGGGCGTCCTCCGGGCTGTCTGCGGCCCCGGTGATCACCTCGTAATACGGTTGAAACTGCTGGGGTTCCTCAAGGATACCCGCGATGCCTTCCCGCTCTCCTCCCAGGGTGACATCGTTGAGTTTGTACCAGTTCCTTTCGAATTGGTTCCGGTATCCCGTGGTGGTAATCCGGAGGGAACGGCCCATGTCCAGGATATGGGTGAGCATGAACTGGGTGTGTTCGGTATCCATGCGGTCTGCCGCGGAGGCGACATACCGACGGAACGGGCTTGCGTCAAAGTCTTCCTGGGTCAGCCCCAGGTAGGTTTCATCCGATACCTCGTCCGAATATTGAAACTTGAATTCCAAACGGTGCTGCAGGCGCGCCTCCGGGTTGATCCTGACCTGGAATTTGGCGACCAGGTCGTTCTTGTCAAAGCCGGTATCCCCGCCGCCGTCCAGGTTCTTGAACCCGTTCGAATTGTAGTTGAGGTACTCTACGGAATAACCAAAATGCTTTTTGCTGTCCCCCAGCAGGGCGTGCAGCTGGCCGCTCTGAAAACTTCCGTAGCTGGTGCGCAGCCGGGCTCCGAACTGGTCCGGCACCTCGGTGCTGATCATGTTGATGGCCCCTCCCGTGGTATAGGGACCGAATTGCACCTGGCTGCTGCCTTTGAGGATTTCGACCGCCTGCATGCGGGCGATGGTGGGGAAATAATAGGCGGCCGGGGCGCTGTACGGTGCCGGGGCAATTAGTACCCCGTCTTCCATCAGCGTAATTTTGGCGCTGCGCTCCGGGGAAGTCCCCCGCAGGCTGCTGTTCGGCCGTAACCCGAAACCATCTTCCTCGTAAACGTTTACCCCGGGGACTGTGCGCAACGTCCGGTTGACGTCCGTATAGTTGAATTTGCGGATTTCCTGGGGAGAGATGTAATAAGAGGAGCCTGTGCGGTTCCGGGCCTGGAATTTAC
>CAXQQM010000050.1:0-15251 GCA_964226055.1 Robiginitalea sp.
CTAAATCCATCGGTCGCAAAGATATCGAGGCCTTTATCCACCATGTTGGTACCGGGCTGAAGGCCCGTTCGCAAGCCCGGCTGATCTCGGGGCTCAAAGGTTTTTTTGGCTACCTAATTTTTGAAGGGTATCGCAAAGACAACCCCATGGACCTTATTGAAGCGCCCAAAATGGGGAGGAAACTTCCCGACACGCTCTCCCTGGAAGAAATCGACCGCCTGGTTGCGGAGATCGACCGGTCTGCCCCGGAAGGCGAACGGAACCTGGCGATCCTGGAGACCCTTTATGGTTGCGGCCTGCGCGTATCGGAATTGCTGGGGCTCCGCCTGAGCGACCTGTTTTTCGACGAGGGATTTATCAAGGTCACAGGTAAGGGCAGCAAGGACCGGTTTGTTCCGGTCGGGCCCTACAACCGGGAATGTATCCTGCGGTATATCCGCGAAGTTCGCCCCCACCAGCAACCGCAAGCCGGCTTTGAGGACGTGGTATTCCTGAATCGACGGGGACGGGGGCTCAGCCGCGCGATGATATTTACCATTGTCCGGGACCTGGCCGCACGTGCGGGGCTCCGGAAAAACGTCAGCCCGCATACCTTCCGGCATTCCTTTGCCACCCATTTGTTGCAGAACGGGGCGGATATCCGTGCGATCCAGCAAATGCTGGGGCACGAAAGCATCACCACCACGGAAGTCTATATGCATGTAGACCGAACCCACCTGGCCGAGGTGGTCCGGGAGCACCATCCCCGGAAATCCGGCTAAAGGTCCCGGCGTCCGGGTATCCGATTCACCGGGACCGTCGAATTCGTATCTTTAGGCATTCCAACAAAACAGAACCGATGAGACAGATTTACACTTTGATCCTGGGGGCTGCCACCCTGGTGGCCACCGCCCAGGAAGACGTTATGAACCAACTGGATGCCCGTTCGGGGGATTATGCCGATATCGCCCTGCAGATATGGGACTGGGCGGAGATGGGCTATCAGGAAGAACAAAGCGCCGCCCTGCTCCAGGAGACCCTGGAAGAGGCCGGTTTCAGCATCCGCAAAGGTGTGGCCGGCATCCCGACGGCATTTGTGGCCGAATACGGGAGCGGATCGCCGGTGATCGGGATCCTGGGTGAGTACGATGCGCTGCCCGGGTTATCCCAGAAGGCTGTGCCGAAAAAAGAACCGGCCGGCGGGGTGGCCGGCCATGCCTGTGGCCACCATCTTTTCGGTACGGCATCGGCCGCTGCAGCCATTGCAGTTAAAGACTGGCTACAGGCCAATGACGGCCAGGGGACCATCCGTTTTTACGGCTGCCCCGCCGAAGAAGGCGGTTCCGGGAAGGTCTATATGACGCGCGCCGGGCTGTTCGACGACCTGGATGCCGCCCTGCACTGGCACCCCGGTTCCATGAATGCCGCCAATGCGGGAGCCGCCCTGGCCAATAAATCCGCCAAATTCCGCTTCCACGGGGTATCGGCTCATGCAGCCGGGTCACCCGAACGCGGCCGTTCCGCCCTGGACGGGGTGGAGGCGATGAACGTCATGGTCAACATGATGCGCGAACACATCCCCCAGGAAACCCGGATCCATTACGTGATCACGGACGGCGGCAAGGCCCCCAACGTGGTACCTGACTTCGCGGAGGTATATTACTACGCCCGCCACAACACCCGGGACGTGGTAGTCGAGGTCTTCGACCGGATCGTCAAAGCGGCGGAAGGGGCCGCCCTGGGCACCGGTACCACGATGGATTACGAAATGATCGGGGGGACCCACGAACTCCTGCCGAACCTGGCCCTGCAGCGCGTGATGTACGAAAATCTGGTGGAAACCGGGGGGATGACCTATACGCCGGAGGAAAAGGCCTTTGCCGAGCAGATCGCCACCTCCCTGGGGCAGGAATCCCTGGATGCCGAGACCGCCGCCACCGTGATGCCATTCCGGGAAACGGCCCGGGCCTATGGTTCCACGGATGTGGGGGATGTCAGTTTTGCCGTTCCAACCGTCGGGCTCAGCACGGCCACCTGGGTACCCGGTACCCCGGCCCACTCCTGGCAGGCGGTAGCTGCTGGAGGGACCAGTATTGGCCTGAAGGGAATGATGATCGCTGCCAAGACCCTGGCCAAAACCGCCATCGACCTGTATGAAGACCCGGAAACGCTGAAGGCCGCCCGGGAGGAATTCCTGGAACGCCGGGGCCCCGACTTTGAATATATCCCGCTGCTGGGTGACCGGGAACCTGCACTGAATTACCGGGACTGAAACTGAATCTGAGGGCTGAAGGGATCCCCCGGGGTCCCTTTTTTAGTTTCCAGATGTAACATTTGGCCCGATCGGGCTACCAATCTTTACAATTACCAACCCGCGTGACGAAAGAACTGGAACATCAATTTGTTTCCGAACTGGAAGCCAACCAAAATATCGTGCACAAGGTCTGCAGCCTGTACACAGATAACCGGGAGGCGCACAACGACCTCTTTCAGGAGATCACTATCCAGCTTTGGAAAGCCTACCCGAAATTCCGGGGAGACTCCAAGTTCAGTACCTGGATGTATCGTGTGGCGCTCAATACGGCGATCACCCTGTACCGGAAATCCAGGAAACAGCCCAAAACGCAAGCTTGTGACACGGTACTGTACAAGGTCAAGGCCGAGGAATACGATCCCACCCAGGAACGGCAGCTCAACCTGATGTACAGCGCCATCCGGGAACTGGGGGATATTGACAAAGCCCTGGTTTTCCTGTACCTGGAGGATAAAAATTACGGGGAAATAGCCGACACCCTGGGCATTAGCGAAGTGAATGCACGCGTAAAAATGAGCCGGATTAAAACCAAACTACGAACCATTCTCAACCCCTGAGGCTATGATGGATGAACTGGAATTACTGAAACAGGACTGGCAGAAACGGGATCGGGAAATGCCCCGCCTGACCTATGACGAGATCCACCGGATGATCTGGAAGAAATCCTCCTCGGTGGTGCGCTGGATTTTCTATATCAGCATCATCGAATTTATTGTCCCCCACCTGCTCTACCTCCTGCCATCCTTCCGAAGCGGGATGAACTACGATGTGGCCGGCAGCCTGGGGATCCGAATCCCACTGATTGTCCTTACGGTTATCCAGTACGGAATAGCCCTGTATTTTATACTGCAGTTTTATAAGCGCTACCGGGAAATCTCCGTGCTCGACAGCGCGGGCAAACTGATGAACCGCATCATCCGCACCCGGAAAACCGTGCGGAATTACGTGGTATTCTGCCTGAGCATGATCCTGGTATTCTTCGGCGTGTTTATCTGGGGGATGGTCCTGAGCGACGATCTGATTGAAGCGCTCCACCTGCATCCGGACGGCCAGGTTGACCCGGACCGCCTGAAATGGATTGTGGTGGGCATTATGTCGGTGGCCGGTATCGTATTTACGGCGGTAATGGGCGGGATCTACTTCCTGCTCTACGGGTTGCTCACACGGAAGTTGTATCGCAATTACAAAGACCTGCGCCGCATGGAGGGTTGACCGGTCCCGCTGGCGGGCCTCCTCAAGAAAAGGCGTCTATTCCCCCGCGGGGGCCTTGGTTTTGTTCGGGCGCCACCTGCGGTTTTTGTGGGCTGCCTCATAGGCCTGCAGCTCTTCCATGGGGATGACCTTCAGGAAAGACGGATGCTGTTCTATGGCGTATTCGAGTTTTTCGATAATCTCCTCCACTGTTTCATTTTCGTAATCGATATCCAGCGGGGGTTTGATAACCATGGATTGCAGGATCCCCTTCTTTTTGATGTACAGGCCTTTTTTGTCGAAGGAGCGCCGGAAGCCGTCGATTACCACCGGGACCACTATTGGCTTGTATTTTTTGATAATATGGGCCGTTCCCTTTCGCAACGGTTTCCAGGGGGTCGTGGTGCCTTGCGGGAAGGTAATCACCCAGCCGTCCTTAAGGGCGGTGCCGATATTCGTGATATCGCTCATTTTTACCTGCCGGTTGACGTTTTTGCCCTCTGCCCGCCAGGTTCGCTCGATGCTGATGGAACCCGCGTAGGCAAGAACCTTGGTCAGCAGGCTCTTCCCCATCGTCTCCTTGGCCGCCACATAGTATATATTGAGTTTGGGGTTCCAGAGGTACCCGATATTCTTGATGGAATCCTCCCTGCCGCTGAGGCTCGCGTTAAAGACGTGGAACATGGCCACCACGTCCGCAAAGTAGGTCTGGTGGTTGCTGACAAAAAGTACCCCGGTTTCCGGCAGGGAGCGAATAACGTCCGAGCCTTCGATCTCCAGTTTGTTGAAGCCTTTGTACCGCTGGTGTGTGAACAACCCCATGATGCGGATCAACCATTTCTTCAGGAACAGGATATGCCCGAACGGATTCTTTTTGAATAGTCCCATAGAGAAGCTAAAATACAAAAATAGGTTCAGAGCACCTCTTCCAAAAGGCTTTTGAGCTCATTGAGCATCATGGCCGTTGCCCCCCATACCACATGGCCGTTCAGGAGGAAGGCGGGTACTTCGATATCCGTTGCATAGGAGGTTGTCATCCGCCGCATCTCCAGGAATTCCCTGGAAAGCAACTGGGCCACAGGGACTTCGATCAGCTCGGCTACCTCGGATTCCTGCCGCCGGAAATCGGGCCGGCCGGCACTCAGGCCGACAAACGGACTGACTTCAAAATTGCTGGGCGGGATATACACTGGGCTCAGCGCCCGCACCACCCGGATTTGTCCGGGGGGCACCCCAACTTCCTCCCGGGTTTCGCGCAGGGCGGTATGCTGCAGGTCCGGGTCTCCAGCCTCCTCTTTGCCGCCTGGCAGGGCAATCTGGTTGGAGTGGACCCCCGGGTAGGACGGCCTCCTTATGAGCAACAGGCGTGTCCCGGCATCGAGGTCCGGGTAAAACAGCGCCAGCACCCCTGCCTTGCGGGGCGTTTTCCCGTTTCTGTCAAATCCTGCGAGTTCGCGGATACGCAATTCCGGGGCCATGGCAAAATGTGCCCTGCTTCCCGGAAGGGGAAGATTTTCTATTTTTGAAAGCGAAATGGAAAAATCCTCGAATTTCATGACTTTACTCAAAACGGCCATCCGGGCAATGCTATTATTGGCCCTCCTGGCCGGCTGCAGGGAACAAAGTAAACAAATTAAGCCCGAATCGCCCGATCCGGGAACGGTATCGGCCGATAGCGCAGGGCGGGAAACCCCGGGTGAAAATCCCGCCGGTCAGGCGGGGGATCAGGCTTCCGATTCCGCAGACGCCTTTGAGCTCACCGAGGAGAATGCCATCGATTTCTTTTTCGACTACCAGAAAGACCTGAAGGCGAGCCGGGTCCGGCTGACCACGGACCTCGGGAGTTTCACCGTCGAGCTGTTCGACAACGTCCCCTACCACAAAGCCAATTTTATCTACCTGACCCGAAAAAAGTACTTCGACAGCACAATGTTCCACCGGGTTGTAAAGGATTTTATAATACAGGGGGGCAATGCGGACAATGTCAAAACCGCCCGGAAGCGCTCGGAAATCGGCCGGTACCTGCTGCCCCCGGATACGCGAAAAGGCCATCGGCACCACCGCGGAACGGTTTCCATGCCTTCCAGCGAGATCGACAACCCGCACATGCTCGCCTCTCCTTTTGAGTTTTTCATCGTAGTGACCGATCCGGGCTCCTACCACCTGGATGGGGAGTACACGCCCTTTGGCCGGGTGGTTGAGGGGATGGATGTGGTGGACGCAATCAACCAGGTGGAAACAGACGACGGCGACTGGCCGATGAAAAACATCTATATCCAAAAGGCGGAAGTGCTGGATTGAGTTAACCCGCCGGACCGCGGTCCCGGTAGATATTCGGCATCCCGATATGGAAGCGGACGGCGAGCAGCCGGATAAGGATCACTGTGAGGATGCCCGCGATGTTGCAATAACCCGGATCGATCCCCGCGGCCAGTAGGATAAAAAACAGGATGCCGCCGGCAATACAGGCCGAAGCGTAGATTTCCCTGCGAAAAATGACCGGGATTTCATTGCAGAGGATGTCGCGCAGTACCCCGCCGAAGCAGGCCGTGATGGTGCCCAGGGCGATACAAATGACCGGCGACAACCCGGCTGCCAGGCCCTTTTCAATCCCCACCAGCGTGTAGAGCCCGATTCCGATCGTATCGAACAGGAAGAGCGATTTGCGCAGGTTCTTCAGGCGGTGCTGGAAAAGTACCGCCAGGACGGTGGTCAGCAAGATCACATAGACAATATAGGCGTGTTGCATCCAGTCTACCGGGACTTCGCCGACCAGCAGGTCCCGGATGGTCCCCCCGCCGATGGCCGTAACCATGGCGATGATTCCGACCCCGAAAAGGTCCAGCCGCTTTTCCATGGCGACAAGCACCCCGGATATCGCAAAGGCAATCACCCCGAGCATATCAACCGTCGTATAGAGCATCGTGATCTTTTGGCGGCAAATTAAGGAAATTAGACAGAGGCGCAGGATTCGATGGAGTTTTGTACCTTTTAAACCGACACCAAATACCAACTATGCGAAAGATCGAAATCAAGTCAGGCCCCAAACTTGAAGACTACCAGGCCTACAGCAGTTTGAGGGGCACCGTGGACTCCTTTTTGGAAACCGTCCCCCAATACGTTGAAAAACTCAAAGGACAAACCATCTGGATGATCAATTCCACCGCTACGGGTGGCGGGGTAGCCGAAATGGTCCCGAGCCAGATGCGCATCATGCGCGCCATGGGGGTTTCCATCGAATGGATGGTGATCGAAACGGATGATGTGGAATTCTTCAATATCACCAAACGTATCCACAACGCCATCCACGGCAGCGGGGACGGAAAATTCAGTGAATCCGACCGGGACCCCTATGAGCGGGTAAACCGGCACAACCTGCAACAGGCCCTGGACGTCATTCAGGACGGGGATGTGGTGGTGATCCACGATCCGCAGCCCATGCCGCTGGCGGGCATGCTTAAAAAACACCGGGATGTCCGCTGTGTCTGGAGGTGCCATATCGGGCTGGACGAATCCAATGAGGTTACCCGGGCCGTATGGAGTTTCCTGCAGCCTTATTTTGGCGATTACGACCATTTTGTATTCAGCCTGCAGGAGTACGTACTCCCCGAAATTTCCGGGAGGACCGCGCTGATTCCCCCGGCCATCGACCCGCTCAGCCATAAAAACCGCATGCTCCAGATGCACAAATGCCTGAGCATCCTGGTCCAGGCCGGCCTGATCGAATCCCGGGAGCCACGCCTCTACAATGCCTACAAACACCAGGTTCGAAGGGTGATGCCCGACGGCAGTTTCGGCCAGGTCAACGACCCGGACGATTTTCAGCTTATCTACCGCCCGATAATTACCGAAATATCCCGCTGGGACCGCCTGAAGGGCTTTAAGCAACTTATGGAAGCCTTTGTATACATGAAGGAAACCAATGCGCGTCGTACGGATAAAGATGCCCTGGACTACAAGCGGATTCATATGTCCCGACTGGTACTGGGCGGGCCGGACCCGCTTTTTGTGACGGACGACCCGGAAGGTGCCGAAGTCCTCAAGGAGCTCATCGACTACTACCAATCCCTCGACGGGGAGATCCAGAAGGACATCGCCCTGATGCTGCTCCCCCTGGACAACCCCAAGGAAAACGCCCTGATTGTGAATGCACTGCAGCGATATTCCGTAATCGTGGTTCAGAATTCCATTCAGGAAGGATTCGGGCTGACAGCCACGGAGGCCATGTGGAAACGCACCCCTGTACTCGTATCCGGGGCAGCGGGCCTGAAGTTCCAGGTAAACCACGGGGAAACCGGCTCGATCAACCCGGACCCGACCGATATCCCGCGGCTTGCCGCCGCCATGGAATACATGCTCAGCCACCAGAAAGAGCTCGATAAATGGGGCTTCAACGCCCAGACCCGGGTGGTGGAGCGCTTCACCCTCTTCAGCCAAATCGAATCCTGGCTCAGGTTATTAAGTGCCGTTTAGGCAAAAAAATTCCTTTATTCTATACCGATGACCCGATACCTGAAATTCCACGCCTTTACGGCACTACTCCTCCTGACATGTGTCCTCCAAGGTCAGGAAAACCTGCGCGTCGATGCGGACCGCCTGGAAGGGACGCTCATGCAACTCGCCACTTACGGACGGGATGCCGACGGACAACCCAACCGGGTGGCTTTCAGCGACGGCGACCTGGCCGGGCGCGAGTATGTCCGGGGACTGATGCGCGAAGCCGGGTTAACCGTACGTACAGACGCAGCCGGGAACCTGATCGGGACCCGTCCCGGAACGGAACCTGGCCTCAGGCCCCTGGCCATGGGATCGCATATCGATATGGTCCCCAACGGGGGCAATTACGACGGTTGCGTGGGGTCCCTGGCGGCCATAGAAGTCGCGCGTACGCTGCAGGAACACAATCACATCACCCGCCACCCCCTGGAGGTCATCATCTTTTCCAATGAAGAAGGGGGGGTGATGGGCAGCCGGGCCATGGTCGGGGAGCTATCCCCCGGGGCATTGGGAGTGGTGAACAGTACAGGGTACTCCATGGGCGAAGGCATACAGCGCCTGGGTGGCGATACGCTCAGGTTGGACGAAGCCCGGCGCGAGAAAGGAAGCCTTGCGGCCTTTTTGGAACTGCACATCGAACAGGGCGGGATCCTTGACCGGGAAGGAGACGACATCGGCATCGTGGAAGGAATCGTCGGGTTGAACTGGTGGGACGTCACCGTGCGCGGGATGGCAAACCACGCAGGCACCACTCCGATGGACCTGCGCAGGGATGCCCTGCTCGCCGCCGCCCGGTTTATCCAGGCGGTCAATGAGGAAGCCCTGGCCATGGACGGCCAGCAAGTGGCCACCGTGGGTCGTATCCGGGCGTACCCCGGGGCTCCGAACGTTATCCCGGGACGGGTGGTACTCAGCCTGGAAATCCGGGATTTATCAACCGGGGTCATCCAGGAACTCTACCGGAAAATCAGGGATCGCGCCATCGGTATTGCGGCTGCGTCGGGCACGTCCTTTGAATTCGAGGCCCTGGACACCACCGGAAAACCTGCGCTGACGGCTCCCGCCATCCAGGAGGCAATCTCCGGGGCCGCCGCCCAACTGGGCCTGAGCAGCCGGAAGATGCGGAGCGGGGCCGGCCACGACGCCCAGGATATTGCCCTGATCGCACCTGTGGGTATGATTTTTGTCCCGAGCCAGGGGGGTATCAGCCATTCCCCGGACGAATTCACCTCGGCTGCCGATATGGCCAACGGCGCCAACGTACTGATGCACACGCTCCTGAAACTGGACCGGGAAGGGAACTAAAAGCAGGGGCTTCTTCCTGTCACATGACCGGGATCCCGGCCTGCCGAAAGTGCCGGGCAGGGGCCATCCATCCGCGTTGGCCCGCCCTGAAAAAATCATTTATCTTTACGCGTATCATTTACACGTATTTTATGAAAAATTGGATGATCGCCTGCCTCTTCCTGGTGGCCGCCACGGGATCACACGCCCAGGACATGATTGGTTTCGGTCCGGAAGCTGCAAAAAAACAAGGGCAAATAGAAGCGGCATTTGACGCAGAGCTCCGGGCAGAGAACCTGGATGAATGGATGAAGCGGATGGCGGACCAGCCCCACTGGGTGGGAACGGAAGCCGGGGCGGAGAATGCCCGCTGGATAAAAAAACAATTTGAATCCTGGGGATACGATGCGCGTATCGATACCTACCAGGTCCTGTTTCCCTACCCCAAAGTTCGCCTCCTGGAGATGACCGCACCGGAACCTTTTTCCGCGGCCCTGGAAGCAGTGGCCGTTGAAGGGGATCCGTATACCGCCCAGGGGGATGCCCTCCTCCCCTCCTACAACGCCTTCTCCACGGACGGGGACGTGGAAGCCGAACTCGTATTTGTCAACTATGGGGTACCGGCCGACTACGAGGAACTCGAGAAACTCGGGATCGACGTGGAGGGGAAGATCGTCATCGCAAAATACTACGGTTCCTGGCGGGGGATCAAACCGAAACTGGCCGCAGAGAAAGGAGCCATTGGCTGTATCATCTATTCCGACCCGAAAGACGACGGGTACTTCCGCGGGGATGTTTACCCGGAAGGGCCTTTTAAAAACGCCACGGGCGTGCAGCGGGGTTCCGTCATGGATATGCCCCTCTACCCCGGGGATGTGCTCACCCCTGGTTACGGGGCAACCGAAGATGCCGAACGGCTCGACAAGGAAGAGGCGCCCACCATCACCAAAATCCCGGTACTCCCAATTTCATACGCGGATGCAGAGCCCCTTCTGAAAGCCCTGGGCGGCCCCGTGGCCCCGGACTCGTGGAGGGGCGCACTCCCCCTCACCTATCACATCGGGCCGGGTCCGGCAAAAGTCCGCCTCAAACTGGAATTTGAATGGAAATTGCAACCCGCACACAACGTAATTGCGACGCTGAAAGGAAGCGAATTCCCGGACCAATGGATCATCCGGGGCAACCACCACGATGCCTGGGTGCACGGCGCCGCCGACCCGGTTAGCGGGATGGTAGCCCTGATGGAGGAAGCCCGCGCTGTCGGGAAGCTCGCCAAAAATGGCAAACGCCCCCGTCGGACAGTGGTCTATTGCGCCTGGGACGCCGAGGAGCCCGGGTTGATAGGCTCCACGGAATGGGTGGAGGACCACCTGCCCGAACTGCGCAAAAAGGCAGTAGCCTACATCAATACCGACGGCAACGGCCGGGGCTTCCTGGGTGCCGGCGGATCCCATTCCCTTCAAACTCTTGTATCGCAGGTGGCCGGCGATGTCCCGGACCCACAAACGGATGTTTCAGTCAGGGAACGACGGATTGCAGCCCAGCTTACACGCGGGGGTAATGCCGAATTCGCCCTTTCCGCCCTGGGCTCGGGATCCGATTATACTCCCTTTATCCAGCATGCCGGGATCGCATCCCTGAACCTCGGTTTCGGGGGGGAAAACGCCGGGGGGGAATACCACACCATCTACGACACTTATTCGCATTACACCCGGTTTAAGGACCCCGGGTTCCGGTACGGGGTGGCCCTGGCAAAAACCGCGGGCCGGATTGTCCTCCGGATGGCGAATGCCGAAATCCTTCCGTTTGATTTCAAACCCTGGCAGGCCACCGTCAGCGGGTACCTCGAGGAGGTGATGCAAACAGCTGACAACCTCCGGGCGGAGGTGGAAAAACACAACGGGCTCATCGAGCGCAACGCATTCAGCCTGGCGGCCGACCCTACTCAGCCGATGGCCGAACCCGAAACCAAACCCGCAGTCCCCTACCTGGACTTCTCCCCTTTGCAGAATGCCCTGGCCGGATTGAAAGAAACAGTTTCCAGTTTATCCGGAAAAGATTTTACGGAGCTCGCACCGGCCGGCCGAAATCGCCTGAACGAACTTCTGATGCATGCCGAACAACAAGTAACGGATGCGGACGGGCTGCCCCGGAGGCCCTGGTACAAACACCAGATTTACGCTCCCGGATTTTATACCGGGTACGGGGTAAAAACCCTCCCCGGGGTGCGGGAGGCCATCGAACAAAAAAACTGGGAGGAAGCCCGGGAACAGATTAACAGGCTGGCCGGGACGCTGAACGGCATGGAGGCATACCTCCGGCAAATCCGCGACCTCGCTCCCTGAACCAAGCTATAATTAAACAAACTACTATGATTTTTTATTTCCGGGAGTTCACTCCCCTTTTGAATGTGTGCGCAAGGCGCCTGGTCCTGAGTTCATGGGTCCTGGCGAGTGTGTTACTGGCTTCCTGTGACTTCGGGTCGGATATCCCCGTGGAAGAAGCCGTCGTCCGGAGCCAGGGCGACCAGGTAGCCGAAGCCCTGGCAGAGAGCGGCCGGGCAGCAGTGGCCGCCAAGGTAGCGGACGGGCTTGAGCTCAGTCTCTGGGCCACTGATTCCCTGGCCCCCGACCCGGTGGCCATGGACATTGACGACCGCGGCCGGGTATACCTGACGCGCACCAACCGGCAGAAAAATTCGGAGTTTGATATCCGGGGACACCGGGACTGGATCGAGCGGTCCATCAGCCTCCAGTCGGTGGAGGACCGACGGGCTTTCCTCCGCTCGGAATTCGCCCCGGAGCGCAGCGAGGAGAACTCCTGGCTCAAGGACCTGAACAATGATACGATCCACGACTGGCGCGACCTGACTGTGGAACAGGAAGAAATCTGGAGGCTGGAAGATACTACCGGCAACGGCACAGCGGATATTTCTACCCGGATCCTCCACGATTTCAACGAGGAAGTCACCGATGTGGCCGGCGCATTGCTCGTGGACGGCAAGGAGGTCTACGTTGGGGTTGCCCCTGACATGTGGCGGCTGACTGATGAGAACGGGGACGAGGTCCTGGACACCCGGGAATCCCTCGCACATGGCTTCCAGGTACATATCGGCTTCGGGGGGCACGGGATGTCCGGGGCCGTGATCGGGCCGGACGGCAAACTCTACTGGGGGATCGGCGATATCGGCGCCAGCATTACGGCAAAGGACGGGTCCAAACACCACTACCCGAACCAGGGCGTCATTGTACGCTGCAACAAGGATGGGAGCGATTTTGAAGTGTTTGCCCGCGGGCTCCGCAATACCCACGAATTTGTGTTCGATGCGTATGGGAACCTGATCACCTCCGATAACGACGGGGACCACCAGGGGGAAAGCGAGCGCCTGGTCTACCTGGTGGAAGGGTCGGATTCCGGATGGCGGACCAACTGGCAATTCGGCAAATACACCGATCCCAAAAACAATTCCTACAAAGTCTGGATGGACGAAAAACTCTACCTCCCCCGCTGGGAGGGGCAGGCAGCCTATATCCTGCCGCCCATCCAGAATTTCCACAATGGCCCCACGGGGATGCAATTTAACCCGGGAACTGCCCTGGGCAGTAAATGGCGCGACAAATTCTTCCTCGTCGAATTTATCGGCGACCCGGCCCGCTCCCACATCTGGGCATTCGACCTGGAACCGGACGGTGCCGGCTTCCGGCTCAAGTCCGAGCAGGATGTGTTGAGCGGCATCCTGCCTACCGGAATCCGGTTCGGGCCCGACGGGGCCCTGTACCTCGCAGACTGGATTAACGGCTGGAATACCAAAGATGCCGGAAGGGTCTGGAAACTGGATGTAAAAGCATCCGAAAATGACCTGGAGGCCCAGCGAGCCGAAACCGAGAAGCTCATGGTCATGGATTATCCGGAGGCGTCGGAGGACTCACTTTCCGTATTACTCGGGCACGCCGATATGCGCATCCGGAAGAAAGCCCAGTTTGAACTCGCTGACCGGGGCCGGCGGGGAGTCCGAATCTTGCGGGATGCCCTGGCCGACTCGACGAACCAGTTCCGCAGGATCCATGCAATCTGGGGCCTGGGGCAACTGGCTGCCCGGGACGACGACCGGGCAGAACCCTTGCTGGGGCTGCTCGGCGATCCCGATCCTGAAATCACCGCCCAGGCGGCCAAAGTTCTGGGGGATATCCGCTTTGAGGATGCAGGTGATGTTTTGGTACCGCTCCTGCAGGACAGTGTTCCCCGGGTGCGATTCTTTGCCGCCCAGGCCCTGGGTCGAATCGGCCATGAACCGGCCGTGGAACCGCTGTTGGAATTTCTCGCTGACAATGACGACCAGGACGTTTACCTGCGGCACGCCGGGGTGCTTGCCCTTTCCCGGATTGGTCAGGCCGAACCTCTGCTGGAACTGGCCGCTAACGAAGACCCGACCCTCCGTTTGGCTGCCGTACTGGTCCTCAGGCGCATGCAGCATCCGGGCATTGCGCGTTTTCTGGAAGATACCGATGAATACATCCTTGCCGAAGCGGCACGTGCGATACATGACGACTGGTCCATTGAGGAAGCCCTCCCGGACCTGGCAGCCCTCCTCGACCGGGAGGGGCTGCAGTCAGAGCCCTTGCTGAGACGGGCCATCAGCGCCGCCCATCGCACCGGGGACACCACGGACCTCGACCGGCTGATCCGGTTTGCCCGTCGTGAAGGCATGGCTCCGGTCCTTCGGGGAGAGGCCCTAGCAGCCGTGGGTACCTGGTCGCATCCTTCCGTCCTGGATCGGGTGGACGGACGCCTTCGCGGCGAGGTCCGCCGGGATTCCCTTTTGGTGATTTCCCGTATTGAAAAGGAATTGCCAACCTTCCTGGCAGAAAACGACCCGCAGTTGCTAGTAGGGGTCACCCAGGTCCTTTCCAACCTGGGGATCACCAGCTACAACCAACGGTTGAAGACGCTTTACGACCGGCATGGAAACCCCGGGGTCCGGGCTGCTGTCCTGCAAGCCCTTGGCACCGTGGGGGACCCGGAAATGGGGGCTTATTTGAAAAAAGGCATGCGGGATGCCGAGGCCGGGGTACGGACTACCGCGATTGGACTATTGCCCCTGCTCGACCTCCCCCGGAATGAACTCCCGGACATCGTCTGGCCCATATTCCGCAGCGGGACGATCCGGGAACAACAAACGATCCTGGGGTCCCTGGCAGAGATGCCGATTGGCAAAAGCGGGCCGGTCCTCGAGAACCTGGTGGCCCAGGCCGCAGCCGACCGTCTGGATGCGGGCGTGATCCTCGACCTGATCGAAGCCGTGGAATCCACCGGGTCCAAACCCCTGATTGCCTCCCTGGAAAAACTCAAGCGCCAGGGGTACAGTTCGGATGCTTTCCGGGCCACCCTGGAAGGGGGCAGCTGGTGGGCCGGGCGTACCGTATTCACCAGTAATCCGGCCGCCCAGTGCGTGCGTTGCCATGCGGTTGACGGGGCTGGCGGACAGGTAGGCCCTCCCCTGGACAATATCGGGTCCATCCTCACGCGGGAAGAAATCCTGGAATCACTCGTCGAACCCGGGAAACGGATCGCCCCGGGCTACGGCTCGGTCTCCCTGACTTTGACCGACGGCCAGAACATCACCGGGTTGCTGCTTGAAGAGCACAGCGACCACCTGCTGTTGAGAGGTGCTGAACCGGAGCCAATCGAAATCCCGTTGGCGAGGATTTCGCGGCGTACGCACCTCCCATCTTCCATGCCTCCCATGGGGCGGGTGATCAGCAAACGGGAGCTCCGCGACCTGATCGAATACCTCTCCTCGCTCAAAGAAAATCGCAGCGGGACCTGATGAAGGCCAGGGAAAGACATCCGGCTGCCTGGCATGCCATATGGCTCCCGCTTGCCCTGGTACTTTGCCTGGGCGCATGCCGGGACCGTAAAGAGCCCCAGGCCGAAACCTCGGTTACCGGGACAGACACTAGCCGCTATCTGGATGCGGGGAAATTGG
>CAXQQM010000051.1:0-4511 GCA_964226055.1 Robiginitalea sp.
TGTAGTGTGAGAAGGTCTTATACCCGGTCGTATTTTGCATTGCGGATGCCCTCTGAAGCATCGGCCATGGCAATCCCTTCCTTTAATTGAATAAAGAGCTGGAAGGAGTTATTGCCCCAGGAATCCATGGCATTGCGGATCCATTCCTGGCTTTCTGCATAGAATTTCCAGGGGAACAGGTAGTCCATTTCCCCGAAGTTGGTGTTGTTCGGGATATCCCTGTATACCGCCGTCACCTGCATGTCGTGTTCGCTGTTCAGGCGGAGGATCTGGCCCACAGGCTCCTGGTCGTCGAATAATGCCGCCGCCGCGGACTCAGAAAGCATGATGGAGTTCGGTTCCTTCAGCCCATTCGGATCTCCTTTCAGTATTTCCAGGGAGAGCATGTCCACGGCACCTTCCTGCATGGCATTGCCCTCCCGGCTGATTTTCTTATCGCCTACCTCCAGGTAATTCGGGAATTGCCAGGACGACATGACGATATGCTCAAAATACTGGTCGTAACTCTCCCGGATGGCGAATTCCAGCGGCCGGGGAATGGCAGAACCGGTCCCCTGCTGCCCGTTGAAGGTCTGGGTCTGGTAGAACTGGGCAATCCGGTCCCGGTTCGGGAAATGCGAATTGTAATTCAGCTCGTCCGCAACCCACAACCCGATCAGCAGGGTGACGGCCATGCCGGCAGCTAACCCAATAATGTTGATCCCGGAATACACCTTGTTCTTCCAGAGGTTCCGCCAGGCGATTTTAAAATAGTTACGTAACATACAGGTCGTTTTTTGATAGTGCCTCCCTATTGGGAAGGTCTTGATGAATAAACCCCGAGAATCGGTTCTATACCGACAGTCCCCCGTGGGAAGGATGGCCTCCGCGGAACAGATCGATTAATAGGTCGCCAGGACATTTTCGGTAACCTTCTGCCCGTCCAGCATGCGGATAATCCGGTGGCTGTATTTGGCATCGTGTTCGCTGTGGGTGACCATGATGATGGTGGTGCCATTTTCATTGAGTTCCGTGAGCAGGTCCATCACCTCGTTCCCGTTGGAACTGTCCAGGTTCCCCGTGGGCTCATCGGCCAGGATCAGTTTCGGGTTGTTCACCACGGCCCGGGCCACGGCCACGCGCTGCTGCTGTCCGCCTGAGAGCTGCTGGGGGAAATGGCGCCGCCGATGCATGATCTGCATCTTTTCCAGCACCTCTTCCACGCGCGCTTTCCGGTCGGCGGCCTTCACCCCCGTGTAGATCAGCGGCAGTTCCACGTTTTCAAAGACGGTCAGTTCGTCGATCAGATTAAAACTCTGGAAGACAAAGCCGATATTGTGCTTGCGCAGGTTGGCCCGTTTGCGTTCATTGAACCCGGACACCTCGATCCCGTTGAACTGGAAGCTCCCCCCGTCCGGGTCGTCCAACAGGCCCAGGATGTTCAGCAGGGTTGACTTACCACAGCCCGAGGGTCCCATGATGGCTACAAATTCCCCTTCCTTCACCTCAAAGGACAGCTTGTTCAGGGCGATGGTCCGTACCTCCTCGGTACTGTAAAATTTTTCTAATTCTTCAACTTTGATCATTGTGGTAGTATATTATTTCGTTTTACTCGTATTTCAGCTCGCCCGGCTCAGTCTTCGAGGACCAGTTCCTGGATGTCGCCATAGTTGTCGTAACTGCTGGTCACCACCCGGTCGCCGGGCTCGAGCCCGCTCAGCACTTCGTAATATTCCGTGTTCTGGGACCCCAGGGTGATATCCGTGCGGTAGGCGGTCCCATCGCCTTCGCTCACCTTGAAGATCCAGTTGCCACCGGTTTTCTGGAAAAACCCGCCTTTGGGAACCAGGAGGGCCTCCTTTTCCTCGCTGAGTGCCAGGCGGATCTGCAGGGACTGCCCGCGGCGGATCCCTTCCGGCGCCTCCCCGGTAAATTCCATATCCACCTGGAATCGCCCGTTGGTTACCTGGGTGTATACTTTTTTGATTTCCAGTTCATGACGTTCGCCGTCAAAGGAAAAACTCCCGCGTTGACCGGTATAGATCCGGGAGATATAGTGCTCGTCGATATCCGCGCGTACTTTGTATCCGCTCATGACGTCGATTTGCCCGAGGCGTTCCCCTTTGACCTTGGATTGGCCGATTTCCGCATCGAGGGAGGTCAGCTGCCCGTCGATAGGGGCCCGGACCACCAGGTCCGCCACCTTGCGGCGCATGAGTTCCAGGGCGTTCTGGGTACGCGCATAGGAATTGGCGATCTGCCGTTCCTCCTGGCTGACCGACAGGGAATCCTGACGGATGATTTCCTCAGCGAGTTCCATACGCTCTTTTTGGTAGTTATAGTCGTTTTCCGCAATGATGAGCTCCTGCCGTCCAATGGCATCCTTCTCGTAGAGCCTTTTGTTGAGTTCGTAGAGCCGGCGCGCCTCGACCAGGCTATTCTCCACATCCGTGTACTGGTTGAGTCTGTTGATGGTATTCTGGCGTGCGGCATTTTGGGAAATCTGCATCTGGGTGAGCAGGTTGTACACCTGGGTTTCCTGATTGACCAGGCTGAGTTCCAGGTCGGTGTTCGAGAGCCGAAGGATGGGTTCGCCCTGCTGCATCATCGCCCCGTCTTCCACAAATTTCTCCTCTACGCGGCCGCCCTCCAGGGCGTCCAGGTAGATGGTCGTGATGGGCAGGACCACTCCATTAACCGGGATGTTTTCCTGAAAGGCACCGCGCTGGACCGTGCTGATGGTAATCCGTTCGGTCTGCACGTTGAGCTTGGTGCCGCCGCTGGTGGCGATAACCACGTAGGTGATCAGGGCGAGCAGCAGGATGCCTCCGGCGATATAGGCGATTTTCCGGGAGTCGAATCGTTTCTTTTCAATTGGGATGTCCATAGTGACTTTAGCTATTCACCGAGATTAAACGTTAAAAGCATGCCAATCTCTTAAAAAACTATAAATCAAATAGATAGTCTAAATCCTGAGGGTTGGAGTGTCCGGTTTTGATACACCGGGTGTCCGGTGCCGATACACCTGGCCGCCTGTATGAAAATTGACACCCCCGGCCACAGGCTGAGTAATTGAAAATTGTAATATTGTAGTATGTCCCTTAAAAACGCACATATCCTGATCATCGATGACGATGAAGACGTCCTGATAGCGCTTCGGTTGTTGTTGAAATCGAAGGTGGCAAGGGTGGTTACCGCCCGGAACCCGAACCAGATCGACCACCTGATGTCCGGCCAGACCTTCGATGTGGTGATCCTGGATATGAATTTTAACGGCCTGGTCCATACGGGAAACGAAGGGCTCTACTGGCTGGGAAAGGTCCGGGAGAAGGACCCGGGGGCGTCCGTAATCCTGATTACGGCCTACGGGGATATCGACCTGGCCATCCGGTCATTGAAAAAAGGGGCCTCGGACTTCCTGGTCAAACCCTGGCAGAATGAGAAACTGCTGGAGGCCGTTAGCGAGGCTGCGGGAAAAAAGGGGAGGAAGGCGAAGCCGCCCAGGGCCGGAGGCAATACGCAGATCGTCGGGGAGAGCGCCCCGATGGAGGATGTGTTTACGAAGGTAGGGAAGGTAGCCCCTACCGATGCGAATATTTTGATCCTGGGGGAAAACGGGACCGGGAAGGACCTGGTGGCCCGGGCCATTCACGAAAACTCCTTGCGCCGGAAAGGGCCATTTGTCAAGGTGGACGTAGGGGCCCTGACCGATTCGTTGTTCGAGAGCGAACTCTTTGGGTATCGGAAAGGTGCCTTTACCGATGCGCGGGAAGATCGGCCCGGTCGTTTTGAGGCCGCCCAGGGCGGGACCCTGTTCCTGGACGAAATCGGGAATATCAGCCTGCGGCAGCAAGCCCGCCTGTTGACGGTCCTGCAGAACCGGCAGGTAACCCCTTTGGGAAGCAACGAACCAATTCCCGTCGATATCCGCCTGGTATGTGCCACAAACAAGCGCCCGGAGGAACTCGCGGATGAATCCACATTCCGCCGGGACCTGATCTACCGGATCAATACGGTGGATATTCTGATCCCCCCACTGCGGGAACGCGGGGGGGACCGCCGGTTGCTGGCCCGGCATTTTGCCGACGTGTATGCCGAAAAATACGGAAAGGGCCCTTTTACCTTTGAGCCGGAATTCCTGCGCAAGCTCGACGCGCATGCCTTTCCGGGGAATGTCCGGGAATTGCAGTACGCCCTGGAACGCTCGGTGATCATGGCCGAAGGTGACGAATTGCGGGCAGAAGACCTGGTTTTTTCGGCGATGGAAAAAGGGGATAGCACCGCCGATAACCCGAAAACCACCAACCTGGAGGCCCTGGAGAAGCACACGATACTCCGTGTGATCGAGAAAAATGACGGGAATATTTCCAAGTCGGCCCGGGAGCTTGGGCTCACGCGAACCGCCCTGTATCGCAGACTCGAGAAATATGATCTTTAATAGCTATGCGATATTCCTCCTGCTGAGGACGTTCCTGCTGGCGGCATCCCTGGCCGTGTGCATCTACGGAATCCTGAAACCCCACACGTATCTG
>CAXQQM010000052.1:0-8340 GCA_964226055.1 Robiginitalea sp.
GAGGCATACGGGGCCCCGACGATCGCCCCCATGCTGGTCCCGCCAATATAGTCGATCCGGACACCGGCCTCCTCGATCATCCGCAGCGCCCCGATATGGGCAAGCCCCTTGGCCCCACCGCCGCTGAGGACCAGTCCCACCTTCAGGTCCCCGTCCCGGGTGTTTTCCTGGGCGGATCCGGCGAGCAAACCAAGCAATAGGAGGCTGGTAAAGAGCAGTGGACGCATGCTGTGAAGGTACTTCATTCGCGCAAACTTTCATAGATTTTCCGGGCTTTTGAAGGCCCCACTTCCGCTGCGAGTTCCGCCTCGGAGGCCGCCCGGATACGCTTCACCGATTTGAATTTCCTCAGGAGCTGCCGGGCCGTTTTTTCACCTACCCCGTCGATCTGTTCCAGGGCCGAACTAATGGCTGCCTTACTGCGCTTTTTGCGGTGGTGGGTAATCCCGAACCGGTGTGCCTCGTTGCGAAGCTGCTGGATGACGCGGAGGGTTTCCGATTTCTTGTCCAGGTAGAGGGGAATCGGATCCTTGGGGAAATAGATCTCTTCGAGGCGCTTGGCAATCCCGATGATGGCAATCGTTCCCCGCAAACCGAGCAGGTCCAGGCTTTTCAGCGCGGCGGATCACTGCCCCTTCACCCCGTCGATCACGATGAGTTGCGGCAGGGACTCCCCCTGGTCGAGCATCCGCCGGTACCGGCGGTGGACAACTTCAGTCATCGATGCAAAATCGTCCGGCCCCTCCACGGTCCGGATATTGAAGTGCCGGTATTCCTTTTTCGATGGCTTCCCGTCCCGGAATACCACGCAGGCCGCGACGGGGTTGCTCCCCTGGATATTCGAATTGTCAAAACATTCAATATGCCGGGGCTCCTCCGATAGGCGCAGGTCTTTTTTCATCTGTTCCATCAGCCTGTTTACGTGCCGGTCCGGGTCGGTGATCCGGATCTGTTTGAAGCGTTCCTGCCGGAAGAATTTGGCGTTGCGCAGGGAAAGCTCCACGATTTTCCGCTTGTCCCCCCGGCTGGGCACCGTTACCCGCACCGGCCCGGCCACCGGCACTTCAAAGGGGAGGTAGACCTCCCCGGAATCCGAACCGAACCGCTCCCGGAGCGTGACGATGGCCAGTGCCAGCAGGTCCTCATCGGGCTCTTCGAGCTTTTTCTTTATCTCGATGGTGTGGGAGCGAACCACCAGGCCGTGGGCGATTTGCATGTAATTCACATAGGCATGGGTGGGGTCGGACACAATCGAAAATACATCGACATCCGTAATCTTCGGGTGGACCACCGTGGACTTCGACTGGTAGTTTTCGAGGATTTCCACCTTCTCCTTGATCTGCTGGGCCTCTTCAAAATTCAGCTCGCCGGCCAACTGCTTCATCCTGCGCCGGAAGTATTGCAGGGACGACCCGAAATTCCCCCGGATAATCTGCCGGATATCGTCCACCTGCCGCATGTAAGAGGCCTCGTCCTGCAACCCCTCGCAGGGTCCCAGGCAATTCCCCAGGTGGTATTCCAGGCATACCTTGTACTTCCCGTCCCGGATCTTCTCCGCGGCCAGGTCGTAATTGCAGGTGCGCAACGGGTAAACGCTCCGGATCAGCTCCAGGAGCGCCCGCACCGTCTTCATGGAGGTGTACGGCCCGAAATATTCAGATCCGTCCTCGATTCGGTTCCTCGTCGGGAAAATCCTGGGGAATCGCTCGTTTTTGATACACAGCCAGGGGTAGGATTTGTCATCCCGGAGGAGGACGTTATACCGGGGCTGGTGTTCCTTGATCAGGTTGTTCTCCAGCAGCAGCGCATCCGATTCTGTGGGGACTACAATATGCCGGATAGAGCGGATTTTCCGAACGAGGACCCGGGTCTTCCCGCTGTCGTGTTTCTTGGTGAAATAGGAGCCGACCCGCTTTTTCAGGTTCTTGGCTTTCCCGACGTAGAGCATGCGCTGGTCCGCGTCATAGAATTGATATACCCCCGGGCTTTCGGGCAGCGTTTTCAATTGGATTTCCAGCGGGGTTTGGCTCATTGCTCGGCTTTCCCTACAAAGATACGCTTCCGGCAATTCTATGCGGATCCGGTTCGATAATTTGGCAGCTCCTTAAAGTGCACCTGCCGACAGGGCCTTGGATTGGGATTGCGGCAGATCCTGCCCCCGGGTTCCGGGGCAGGGTCATGGAAATAGCTGCATGGAGGTTGCGCGGGGAGGACGTACATTCAGTTTCAATGAGCGGCAGCGATTCAGAATCAGCAGGTTGGGAGGCCCCGGGCTTTTAAAAGTGTTATTTAACACACGTAAAAGTTAAAATTATGCCAAAAATGTGCATTTCATCGATAAATTATTACCGTTTAAAGTTTCTCTGATGATTTTTTTACTTATTTTTAAAGCGTCAAAATCGGGCATTTATATGGATAATTACCTCGTTACCCTGGGGATGTACCTCATATTGATGCTGTTTTTCAAGATCTATTTTGCGGTTTCCGCAAAGGACTAGTTGATTTAAATGCTCCCCCATCCCACAACAGGCGTTTAATCGGCAGGCGATGTTGAAAAATGAGCTTCGATTGAACTTTTTGCAACTCAGGCAAAACTTATCGAACAATACCTGTCAAACCGCCAGCAAAGCTATTGCTGAGCGGGTTTTTCATTTGCCGGTGGGCGGGAAAAACCGCTTCCACCTCTTCCTCCCGATCCAAGCAAAAAAGGAAATCGACACGGCCTACCTGCAGGCGGAGCTCCGCAAACGGGGAAAGGAGATCGTCATCCCACGGGTTGTCGGGAAGGGCGAACTCAAACACTATCTCACCACCCCGGACACCCCCTACGTAACGAGCCCCTGGGGGATCCCGGAGCCCGAGGGCGCTGAAGAGGTTTCGCCGGAGTCCCTTGACGTGGTATTTATCCCCCTGCTCGCATTTGATGCCAGCGGGCACCGGGTGGGCTATGGAGGGGGGTACTACGACCGTTTCCTGGAGCATTGCCGGGAAGATGCATTGCGTATCGGCTTGTCGTTTTTCGGCCCGGTAGCTGCCATCGATGACCTGCACGACGGCGACCTGCGGATGCATTATGCCGTTACCCCGGAAAAAATTTATGAATTCTGATTACGCCGGCTGATTCGGGTTCGAATCTCGGCCTACTGTAGGTTTACGCCTCTTTTTGCGGGTCATTGCCTTCCTCCGAATCACGGCCTTCCCGTACATCCTGACCCCCTGCATCGCCCGCGGGGGAAAATGCCTTTTTGTTGAAGACGAGCAAGATCCCTACACCCGTGCTGATGGCCGTATCGGCGATGTTAAAAACGGGGGCGAAAAAGCGGAAGGAATCGCCGCCCAGCCAGGGTACCCATTCGGGCCACCGGCTGTCGATGATGGGAAAATAAAGCATGTCCACCACCTTGCCGTAGAACAGGCTGTCGTAATGATCCTCGGCCAGAAAGGTGGCCACCTGTCCGTAGCTGTGGTCGAACAGCACCCCGTAGAAAACCGAATCGATGATATTGCCCACCGCCCCTGCAAAAATGAGGCTGACGGCCAGGATCAGCGTCCTGTTGGCCCGTTTTTTCAGAAGCTCCCACAACCAGTAGCCAATCCCCGCGATGGCCAGCAAGCGGAACAAGGTGAGGAAGAGCTTGGCCTTCCGCTCGGAAACGGGGAATATATCACTGAGCTTGGTCCCCCAGGCTGCCCCCTCGTTCTCGATAAAGTAAATCTTGAACCAGGAAAATACCTCCACGGATTCTTCCAGGTGGAAATGGGTTTTTACGTAAATTTTACTGATCTGATCGACGATCAGGACCGCCGCTACCAGGAAGAGGGATTTTTTCAGGTGCATCCTGCCTAATTAATAGGGGCAAAAATAGCGATTATATGGAAACCCGGGGGGTTTTCCACCTGAAGGTTTAGCGGCCGGCATGCACCCGGATATCCCCCAGGTGGCTTTTCAGCTCATAACTCGGGGCGCCGCCGGGAATCGGATCGACACGGACCTTACCGTGACGGGATTCCGCCGAGACATCCCCTTCTTGTATGCGGGCGGTGATCGGGGCTGAAAAAGTTTGTACGCGGGTAGAAGTGGCCCGGTGGTCCATCCGGCACCCCCCCGACTCGATATGCACATCGAGCAGCTCGTAGCTGCCCGAAGCGTCCACCTGGCACCGACCGGCGGAAAGCCGTACCCGCTGGCCTTCCGGCATTACCACCCGGAGGCGTACGGAGAGCACCTTATGGGCGCCGAGTTTGTCGTTGGGATAGTCAAAGCCCGGGGCGAAACCGGTGCGGATCATCAGCGTGCTGCCGGCATTTTCCACCTGGACAACCACCTCGCTCTGGTACTCCCCCTCCATGCTTGCCTCCACGGTGACCCGATTGGTTGGGGCTGTTTCCAGGGAGATGGCAAAACACTGGCTGCCGTCGATTGCGATGTCCCGGATTTCCGGTTCCAGAAGCGTTTTTACAACGCGTTTCTGGGCGAGTACAGCAGGCAATCCGGCAGCACCTAATAAGATCAGGGCTGTCAATAGGGGGACAAAAAAACGCCCCGAAGGGCGTTTAGAGTTATTTCTGCATGTTCTTCGCTTCGATGCTGAGCGTGGCATGGGGTACGAGTTTTAGCCGTTCCTTGTTGATGAGCTTGCCCGTAACCCGGCAAATGCCATAGGTCTTGTTCTCGATGCGCAACAGGGCGTTTTTCAGGTCGCGGATGAATTTCTCCTGCCGGATGGCGAGCTGGGTGTTAGCTTCCTTACTCATGGTTTCCGACCCTTCCTCAAATGCCTTGAAAGTGGGCGAGGTGTCATCCGTCCCGTTGTTGCCGTCATTCATATACGAACTCCTGAGGAGTTCCAGGTGGCTCTTGGCCTTTTCGATCTTCTGCTCAATGAGTACGCGGAATTCCTCCAGGTCTTTATCCGAATAGCGTACTTTGATATCTTCTTGTGCCATAATCTCAGTGTTTTTGGATGTGCAATTTCGTGTTGATTTCATCAAAGGCAATCGCCGTACCCTCATCCAGCTGTTCCTCGAACTGCAGGTTGGCAGTGAGGGTCTCGGATTTGATGTACTGCAGGTTGCTCCTTACGGCATTCTCAACGGTTTCGTCTTTTAGAATTTTAATATCAATCCGGTCCGTCACCTCAAAGCCGGACTCTTTCCTGAGGTTCTGGATCCGGTTGACCAGCTCCCTCGCGATACCTTCCTTCCGGAGTTTTTCGTCGATGGTTATATCGAGGGCCACAGTGATCGGGCCCGAGGAAGCCACAAGCCAGCCCTCGATGTCCTGGGAACTGATCTCAACATCTTGTAACTGTAATATAATGTTTTTATTTTCCAGTTCAAGCACAATTTCGCCTTCCCGTTCAATTTTCTGGATGTCTTCCTGCCCGAGACGGGATACCGCCCCGGCTATGGCTTTCATGTCCCTGCCGAACCGGGGGCCCAGGGTTTTGAAGTTCGGTTTGATCCGTTTCACCAGGATTCCCGAGGCGTCGTCCAGCAATTCCACTTCCTTGACGTTTACCTCGGACCGGATCAGGTCCGATACGGCCTCGATAGCCTCCCGCTGCGCCTCATCCAGGATTGGGATCATTACTTTCTGCAGCGGTTGCCGCACCTTGATCTTCTCCTTCTGCCGGATGGAAAGTACCAGGGAGGAAATGGTCTGCGCCTTTTCCATCCGGTCTTCCAGGGCCTTGTCAATCAGCTGGGTGTCCGCTTCGGGGAAACGGGCCAGGTGGACGCTTTCCGCAGCCTCCCGGGCCGTTCCCCCGGTGAGGTCCTGGTAGAGCCGGTCCGAATAGAACGGGGCGATTGGCGCCATCAGGGCCGCGACGGTCTCCAGGCAGGTATACAGGGTCTGGTAGGCGGAAATCTTGTCCGGGCCATATTCCCCCTTCCAGAACCTGCGCCGGCAAAGGCGGACATACCAGTTGCTGAGGTTTTCCTGGACAAAATCAGAAATAGCCCGTGCCGCGCGGGTGGGTTCATACTGGGCGTAGGCCTCGTCCACCTTCAGGATCAGCGAATTGAGCTCCGAGAGGATCCAGCGGTCGATTTCTGGGCGTTCCCCGAAGGGCACCTCAGGTTCCCCATAGGTAAAGCGGTCGATATTCGCGTAGAGCGCAAAGAAGGAATACGTGTTGTACAGCGTCCCGAAAAACTTGCGCTTCACCTCCAGGATACCCTCCATGTCGAATTTCAGGTTGTCCCAGGGGTTCGCATTGGCAATCATGTACCAGCGCGTCGCATCCGGCCCGTGGTCGTCCATCGTCTGGAACGGGTCTACGGCATTGCCGAGGCGTTTGGACATTTTTTTGCCTTCCTTGTCCAGGACCAGGCCGTTGGAAAGCACATTGCGGTAGGCGATGGAATCGAATACGAGGGTGCCAATGGCGTGTAGCGTATAAAACCAGCCGCGGGTCTGGTCCACCCCTTCGGCGATAAAGTCGGCGGGGAAACAGGTCCCCTCGTCGATCAGGTCGGCATTCTCAAACGGGTAGTGCCACTGGGCATAGGGCATGGAGCCGCTGTCAAACCACACATCGATCAGGTCGGCTTCGCGTCGCATGGGCTCCCCGGAAGGGGATACCAGGACAATCGGGTCTACCTTGTTCTTGTGCAGGTCGATGTTTTCGTAATTCTCCCCGGACAGGTCCCCGGGGATGAAATCCGGGAAGGGGTCGGCTTCCATAAATCCGGCTGCCACAGCCTCCCCGATCGCTTCCTTCAGCTCGGCCGCCGAGCCGATGATGCGCTGCTCCTTCCCGTCTTCCGTCCGCCAGATGGGCAACGGGATCCCCCAGTACCGGGAGCGGGACAGGTTCCAGTCGTTGGCGGATGCCAGCCAGTTTCCAAACCGGCCTTCGCCCGTAGCCCGGGGTTTCCAGTTGATCTCCTGGTTCAGCTCGTACATCCGGTCGCGTACCTCGGTGATCCGGATAAACCAGGAATCCAGCGGGTAGTAAAGTATCGGTTTGTCCGTACGCCAGCAATTCGGGTAGCTGTGCGTGTATTTTTCAACCTTGAAAGCCTTGTTCTCCTCCTTCAGGCGGATGGCGATTTCCACGTCCACCGAGCGGTCCGGGGCCTCCCCTTCATCGTAGTATTCGTTTTTGACATATTTCCCGGCAAGGTCACCCATCTCCGGGCGGAACCGCCCCTGCAGGTCCACAAGCGGGACCGGGTTTCCCTGTTCGTCCAATACCAGCATCGGGGGGACGGGCGGATCCGCTTCTCGGGCCACCTGCATGTCGTCCGCCCCAAAAGTCGGGGCCGTATGCACGATCCCGGTACCGTCCTCGGTGGTGACAAAGTCCCCGCTGATCACCCGGAATGCATCCCCCGGGTTCTGATAGGGCAGGGCGTAGTCGAGCAATTGCTCGTAACGGATTCCCAGCAGCTCCTTCCCCTTAAAAGAACGCAACACCCTGTACGGGACTTTCTTTGCGCTGCCGTCGTAGGCGGGTAGTTCTTCCACGGGCTCAACCGCCTCGAATTTCGGCCCGAACTGCTTGCCTACCAACGCTTTTGCCAATACCACCTGTGTTGGTTCAAAGGTGTACTGGTTGTAGGTGTCCACCAGGACATAATCGATATCGGCGCCCACGGTCAGGGCCGTATTCGAAGGCAACGTCCACGGGGTGGTGGTCCAGGCCAGCAAATAAACGGGTTTCCCTTCCTCCTTCAGGAAATCCGGCAGGGAGTCGGGTACTGTCAGGAACTGGGCCGTCACTGTGGTGTCTGTTACGTCCTGGTAGGTCCCCGGCTGGTTCAGTTCGTGCGAACTCAGGCCTGTTCCCGCCTTGGGGGAATACGGCTGGATCGTGTAGCCCTTGTAGATCAGCCCCTTGTCGTAAATCTGTTTCAGCAGCCACCATACAGTTTCCATGTACTTGGACTTGTAGGTGACATAGGGATCCTCCATGTCCACCCAGTAGCCGAGCTGCTCGGTCAGGTTGTTCCAGACATCCGTATACCGCATCACGGCCTTTTTACAGGCTTCGTTATAATCCTCTATGGAAATTTTGGTGCCAATATCCTCCTTGGTGATGCACAGTTCCTTTTCCACGCCCAGTTCCACGGGGAGGCCGTGGGTATCCCAGCCGGCCTTCCGCTTTACCTGAAAGCCCTTCATGGTTTTGTAACGCGGGAAGATATCCTTGATAGTCCGCGCCATCACATGGTGGATGCCCGGCATCCCGTTGGCAGAAGGGGGCCCTTCGTAGAAAATAAACGGTTCCCCCTCAGACCGGGTGGACACACTTTTTTCAAAGATGTCGTGCTCCTTCCAGAAGCGGCGGATTTCGGCGGCCTCCCGGGGCAGGTCCAGTTGTTTGTGCT
>CAXQQM010000053.1:0-4758 GCA_964226055.1 Robiginitalea sp.
CTTTCACATTATGTATATCCCCGGTGTGTTCCCGGTAAAATTTTTCAAAGATTCGTTTTAAAACGGCTTTGGACATCCCCGCCCCCTGGTCCTGTATCCGGATCAGGATCGCGTTGTTCGCCACCTCCGTATACACGTCGATCTTGGGGGCTTCTGGTGAATATTTCACCGCATTGTCCAGTATATTGACAATCACATTGCCGAAATGCATCTCATTGGCCAACACCTCCGACCGCTCGGCCTCCAGGTGGGCTTTCACGTAACCGCCCCGGTCCAGGACAATCAATTCCACATGGGTGATTGCCTGTCGGATCAGGTCGTGCACGTCCACCCGCTCCTTGCTGATATCCAGCTGGTTCTTTTCGAGTTTCGAAATGCGAAGCACATTTTCCACCTGGGCGTGCATCCGCTTGTTTTCGTCCCGGATCATTTGCAGGTACCGGTTTACTTTTTCCTGGTCCCCCATGATTTTCGGGTTCTTAATCGCTTCCACAGCCAGGTTGATCGTGGCGATCGGGGTTTTGAACTCGTGCGTCATGTTATTTATGAAATCCGATTTGATCTCGGAAATCTGCTTCTGCCGGATAAGCTGGTAGATGGCACTCGCATAAGCCACCATGATGATCAGCGTAAAGAGCAGCGATAGCCCCGCCATACTCAATACCGAATTGAGCAGGAATTTTTTCTTCCGGGGGAATGACAACAACAGGGCGTACTCCGTATTTCCTTCAATATCCCGGAAAAGCGGGGCCTTGTAATAATTTTCCCGTTCGTACTTATATTTCCGGGAGCGCACCTTGGTGGGCAAACCCCGGCTGTAAACCCCGTATTCGTAATCGATATCCAGGCTGCGGTCCGCGAGTTCCCGGTCCAGCAGGAGTTCGATTTCCTGCCGGCTCACCCGTTCGTGTATCGGGACTTTTTCCGCGTATTCCCGGTAGATATCGTCAAAGGCCACTTTGTCCAGGATCGGGATGCCGCCAACTTTTTCCCATTTCTCTACGGGGTTGTAGCGGTAGGCCTTTCCATCCAGGCCGTATTCTTCCTTAAAGACAGCACGGGTCCGTCGGCTCGTATAACTTTTGATGGTGGTGGTATCTGTAATGGTACCACTGTCAAAGAACGTGGAGGCAATGTCGTAATCCTCTTCGAGGATGCCGTGGGAATAGAAGGTAATTTCATTGGAATTCAGGTCCCGGTCGATAAAGAAAATATTGCTCCAATGGGCGCTTTTCAATTCGCCGATACTGTCTTTGAGCGTCAGGAACCGGTCCGAGTAATCCTTAATTTCCCGTTCTTCGATCTGGTCGGTTACCTTGGACAGGATTTCCGTGACCACATTCGAGAACTGTTCTTCCTTATCCTCTACCGAACTCTTGATCCAATAGAGTTGAACTGCAATAATCCCTATGAGCGAAAGGCTCATCAGAATGACGAGCAGCACAAATAATCTCCTATTCATCGTCCTGGTAAAAGTAAAAATTTAACATTTAGAGGCAGGGTGGTTTAACCTAACCTTAACACAACGAAGTCCCGCCGGACCCCGGAATTCCAAGCAATTCCCGGTGGATGCGATATACCGAGCGCTGTGTGGCCTCCAGGTCCACGTTCTCGATGACGAAGTCGGCAAGGGGAATCTTCCGCTCGTCTCCCCACTGTGCTTGCATCCGGCTGCGCACCCGGGCGTCGGAAGTTTCATCCCTGGACACCACGCGGCGGATCCGCTCTTCCTCAGGTGCCGTGACCAGAATCATCCGGTCCAGGTTCCGGTGTCCCCCGTTTTCGAAGAGGATGGCCGCCTCCTGCAGGACATACGGGGCCTCCTGCCGGGACGACCAGGCCTTGAAATCGGCAGCCACGGCCGGGTGTACCAGGGCGTTGAGGGCTTCCAGGAGTTCCGGGTCGCCGAATACGGTGGAGGCGATCCAGGCCCTGTTCAGTTTCCCTTCGGCATAGGCTCCCTCTCCCAATAGTTCCCCGATGCGGCCCCGAAGGTCCGGATCAGTTTCCATCAGTTCCCGGGCCCGCAGGTCTGAGTCGTAAACCGGGATTCCCAGCTCCCTGAAAAAACCTGCCACCGTGCTCTTTCCGCTCCCGATACCTCCTGTAAGGCCTACCCGCATCATTCGCTCCGCACAATAAATTCCACTGTGGATTCCAACAGGACACCGCTCTGGATGGATTCGGGCTGTTCGGCAATGCGGAGGAGGAGCCGGCCGGTTTCAGGATCCTGGTTCTCAAAATCGGCAACGATCCGGAAATCGGATGCTTCGAGTTCCTTTAGGGCTTCGATCCGGCCCTTGCACAATATCCCCACTGAAGCGGGGAATGTCCGGACTTCCCGGTCCGCTGGCAGGTTGATGACTTCCACTGGGACGTCGACCACCGTTTCGGAAAACCTGAACACCCCGGCCGTCACGGTAACCTGCCCGGTGGAAAACCGCGTATTGGGAAGCCGGCCCGCTGCGGGCAGTTTCAGGCTCCTGCTGATGGAATCCCGCACCCCGGTAAGTCGCAGGGGTTCGGTCCAAACTTCCCGGATCGTATCGATTTCCCCCGGCGGACCCAAAAGGTGGACATTTGGCGGATCCACCTCTATCGGGCCATCCAGCATATAGTTCCTGGCGAGTTCGATTTGCACGGCCGCCCGAACGGGGACCGTACGGGAACGCAGGGTCTGGAAATCCAGAAAAATCGTATCCCGGGATATCTCCAACAGGCCCATGGCATCCCCTAACTGACTTTCCACCTGCCTCCGGTAGGCTTCCGGGCCGATAAAAAACGTGCCATTCCTTCGTTGGGCGGTACTCAGGTCAATGGCCACATCCCGGGGGCTTACCTGGTACCTAAGAAGCTGGAACCCGCTGGCCCTGACGCGCACATTGAGGTCCTGGGGAGGCTGTGTCAATAAAACAAGGCTGTCCGGGGATTGCTGATACTGCATCCTGAAAGTCAAGGTGTGGTTGTATGTCTGTGCGAGTCGTATCAGGAGCCAGGCCGTAAAGGAGCAAAGCAGGAACAGGAGAAATACTTTCGCCTTCGGGGTATTGATTCCGGATTTTAATTTTTTGATCAAGCCTCAGGTATTAAAAAAAAGTTCCGGAAAGAGCGTTTGCGGCTTCTTTCTACTAAAGGTAAGCAAGATGGTGGATTTGAAAAAACCCCAGCCATATCCCGCGAACTGTATCAGAACCGCGGGGACAGCCAAACAGGCGGCACGCCAGCTGCGCGTAGTGCTCCAGGCACCCAAACCCACCGCCGTCAGGTAGGCCAGGTAGCCCCCGGCAGGGATCCAGGCCAGGGGGTACGGGTAAAGGAACGGCAGCAGGGCCGCCATGGTCAGTCCCAGGCTGAAAAGCGAGGGGAACCAATAGGAGGCACGGGCGCTCCCCGGGTGCCATCGGTTGAGGATGGGCCTGGCCAGGCCGAACTTATGGACCTGGCGAAAAAAGGAACGGAAATCGATCCGGCGTTTGTGGTAGACCACGACCTTCGGGTAATACCCCAGGCGATAACCCAATTTCCGCAGACGCAGGCTCAGGTCCGGATCCTCCCCGGGGTGGATGTCCCCGAAACCGCCGCTTTCTAGGAAGGCCTCACGGGTAAGGCCCATGTTGAAACTCCTCGGTTGGAACGCATCCCGCTTCTTTGCGCTGCCGCGCAGCCCACCGGTTGTGAGCGCGGAGGTCATCGTATAGCTGATCGCCTGCTGCATGGCGGAAAAGGAGGGGTGGGCCGAATCCGGACCCCCAAAACAGTCCATGGGCTCTGCCCTTAGGGCCTCCTGCAGGTTCTTCAGGTAGTCCGGGGGGAGGATACAATCCGAATCCACCAGGAGGAAATACCCGCCTTTGGCGCGTTGCATCCCAAAATTCCGGGAATCCCCGGGCCCGGTATTGGCTTTGCTGAAATACCGGATTTCGAGTTTCCCCCGATACTCCTCCACCACTTCGCGGGCATCCTGTTCGGAACCGTCTTCAACCACCAGTACCTCAAAGGGGGTGCCCGCATCCTGCAGGGCGAGGCTGGCAAACAATTCCCGGAGCTCATCCGGGCGGTTGTAGACAGGGATTACAAAGGAAAACAAGGGGTCCATGGAGTCGGGTTTTTCAATCGGCTCCCATTACCCGGGGCTCCCGCCTGCAGCGGGGTACCGGCCGTTTGGGACGGGGATTACTCCGAAAATTCGTCGATGATCTCCTGGCTGACCCCCGTACTTGAAAAACCGCCATCGTGAAACAGGTTCTGCATGGTCACCTTCCGCGTCAGGTCCGAAAAGAGGCTGACCGTGTAATCGGCGCAATCCTGGGCGGTTGCGTTGCCCAGGGGCGACATTTTCTCCGCGTAGGATATAAAACCGTCAAAACCTTTGACACCCTGCCCCGCCGTCGTAGGGGTGGGCGACTGGGAAATGGTATTGACCCGTACTTTCTTCTCCTTGCCGAAAAAGTACCCGAAACTCCGGGCGATGGACTCGAGGTAGGCCTTGTTGTCGGCCATGTCGTTATAATCCGGGAAGGTTCTTTGAGCGGCCATGTAGGTGAGGGCCACGATACTTCCCCAGGGATTCAGGGCATCCGCCTTGTAGAGGGTTTGCATGACCTTGTGGAAGGAAAGGGCGGATACATCCCAGCCCTTCTCCGTCCAGTCGTATTTCTGGTCTGTGTAGTGGCGGCCTTTGCGAACGTTGATCGACATGCCGATAGAATGGAGGACAAAGTCCAGCTTACCACCAAGGATCTCCATGGATTTTTCTAC
>CAXQQM010000054.1:0-11900 GCA_964226055.1 Robiginitalea sp.
CTCCTCGGGCATATCCGCGAAAAGTACCCCGAATTCGAAAAGATCCCCGGGCCGATGACTGCTACCTCCGTCAATTACCAAATTCCCGGACACGCTGGTAGTTTCGGGATCATTCCGGCCTTCAGCCGGACCTTCTGCGGCAGTTGCAACCGGTTGCGCATTACCGCCACCGGCGACCTGATAACCTGTTTGTACGGAAAACCTGTAGCCAATATCAGGGATCCGCTCCGGCAGGGGGCAACCTCCCTGCAGATTCGCGCCCTTTTGGAGGAAATCCTCGGGCAACGGGCCAAAGACGGCTTCGAAGCCCAGGAGCGATTCGGGCCAGTTACCGGGAGTTCCATGTCGTCCATCGGCGGTTGACCCCCTCCGGGCGACCTGGGTCAATATTAAAATGATAAAGCACATGACATCATATGCACCCCTATATGGTTTGGTACTCGCTGGCGGCAAAAGCAACCGCATGGGCCGGGACAAAGGTGCAATGGACTACCACGGATTGCCCCAACGGGAGTATGCCTATGCCCTCCTGGAAGAAGTCTGCGAAAAGGCCTTTTTGAGCGTTCGTTCCGATCAAGCCACAGATATACCGGGTAATTACCGGACACTGACAGACCAGGACCGGTATCGGGGCCCTTTGAACGGCATCTTATCGGCCCATGCCGAATTTCCGGACGCCGCCTGGCTCGTGCTGGCTTGCGACCTCCCGCTGATGGACAGAGATTCCCTGGATTTTCTGGTAAGCCGCAGGGATCCCAATAAAGTTGCAACGGCCTATGCCACGGAGGCATCCGGACTCCCTGAACCCCTGGCTGCAATTTGGGAACCTTCTGCGCTGCGCGCTGCCAAGGATTATATGGAAAACGCCACCTCCAGCTGCCCGAGAAAATTCCTCCTGCAATCGGATATTCGTCTGGTGGTAGCCGGGGAAGACACTGTCCTTGCCAATGCGAACGACCCGCAGGAGCGCGAGGCCATCCTGCAAAAACTCAAGGAACGATGAACGCCGACCGGTACGACAGGCAGACCCGCCTGGAAGATTTTGGCCCGGAAGGGCAACGGGCCCTGTCGGAAGCTGCCGTTTTGATAATCGGTGCCGGCGGGCTGGGGGTTCCGGCGGCCACCTACCTGAACGCCATGGGTGTTGGGCGGTTGGGGATCGTCGACGGGGACACCGTTGAAACCAGCAACCTGCACCGGCAACCGGCCTATGGCCCGGCGAGCGTGGGAATGGGCAAAGTCCGTCAATTGGAAAAAGTGCTGCGCGCCCAGAACCCGGAGACCCGCCTTGAAATCCACGACACCTTTTTGAACCCCTCCAACGCCCTTGAAATAATTGGAAACTACGATCTGGTGGTGGACGCCACGGATAATCTGCCAACCCGGTACCTGGTGGATGACGCCTGCCTGATGCTCGGAATCCCCTGGGTATATGGGGCGCTTCACGGTTTTGAAGGGCAGGTGAGCGTATTCAATTATCGGGGCGGGCCCACCTACAGGTGCCTTTTTGCAGATCCGCCGCCGGCAGGAGAAATACCGGATTGCGATACGCTCGGAACCCTTGGGGTGCTTCCGGGCCTGATCGGGACCATGCAGGCCCTCGAGGCGGTCAAGGCGATTTGCGGCCTGGAAGGGGTATGCGCTGGCAAGTTGCTGCTTTACGATGCCCGCAAGCAGCAAACCCTGCACATAGCCATCCAAAAAGATGCGAACCGAACAGTCCCCGACGACCTCTCTGCCACCTATCAGCTTTCCTGCGAAGAGGAGCCGGATGCCGTTAGCGGGAGCGAATTCCTCCGGTTGCGAAAGGAGGGGGCTGCACATCTCCTGGTGGACGTACGGGAACCGGCGGAATTTGAAAGCAACCACCTGGACGGGGCCCGGAATATTCCAATGAAACGAATAGCATCGGATGCACCGGACTTTTCCTCAGGCGACCCGGTTTACCTGATCTGCGAGACCGGTCCGAGGAGCCGACGGGCGTGCCGGGAACTGCAGACCCTTTGGCCGGCAACTCCCTTTTTCTGGATTTCCGGCGGGATGCGGCAATTAAAAGTGGAAAGCCAGTGATGCATCCCGACCTGATCTGGCTGGTTCTGGCCTTTTTCACGATCGCCCTGCTCTATGCCTCGGCAGGGTTTGGAGGGGGATCCTCCTACCTGGCCATCCTGAGCCTGGGCCTCGCGGAATTTTATGAAATCCGGACCATTGCGTTGCTCTGCAACCTCACCGTTGTCAGCGGCAGTGTCTGGCTCTTTTACAAAAGGGGCCACCTGGATTGGAACCTCTGTATCCCTTTTACGTTGGCGAGTATCCCGCTGGCTTATCTGGGTGCCAGCTTCCGGCTGGAGGAACAAGTTTTTTTCGGTATCCTGGGGGCAGCCTTGTTGGTTTCCTCCCTGGCACTGGGGTACCAATCGGTCCGGCACCGATTCCGAATTCCCAAAAAACACCGGTACACCCGTTCGTTAACCTATCTGCTGGGGGGCGCCATTGGCATGCTCTCAGGCCTGGTGGGCATAGGCGGAGGGATATTCCTCGCCCCCGTCCTGAACCACCTGAAGTGGGACCTGCCCATTAAAATTGCCGCCCTGGCGAGTTTCTTTATCTTGGTCAACTCCCTGTCGGGCCTGGCAGGGCTTGTAACTGCCGGGACCTTCACTGTCTCCTGGATACCGGCGCTGGCGTTGATGGCCGCTGTGCTGGCAGGTGGGCAAATCGGCATCCGCCTCACCCTGAACCGGTTCACAGCCAATGGTATCCGAATGGTAACGGCCGTCCTGGTGTTTTTGGTAGGGCTCCGGGTACTCCTGGTCAATGGCCTGGGGTTTGAAATGTTGTCCTGAGGCAGGAATTTTAAAAGAAAATGTGCGATATGCACATGACGAAACAAAAAATAGATTTACTGAGTGATAAGTTCTGCAGAAGCATATAAAACCGTGATGGGCGAGCGATGGACCCTGGCAATCGAAACCGTCGGGCTGGCCGATGCCTGCGGGCGCTTTCTGGCCCAGCCCGTTGTCGCAGACCGCCCGCTGCCCCCATACGACCGGGCGACTATGGATGGGATAGCCATTTGCCACCGGGATTTCCAGACAGGGCATCGCGAGTTCCAGATCCAGGGGATGGCCCGGGCAGGGGAACCCAGGCTTCGGCTTTCGGGAACCGGCAACTGTATTGAAATTGCCACTGGGGCCGTGTTGCCGGAAGGAGCCGATACCGTAGTGCGGTACGAAGACCTCCAGAGTTCAGCCGGAACGTTTACCATCCAATCCGATCCTTCTGAAGGCCAGAGTATCCACCCGGCCGGGAGCGATGCCGCTGCCGGATCCGTCTTGCTGGAGCCCGGCACGAGGATTGGCCCCTCGGAAATTGCCATTCTCGCCTCGGTGGGTGTCGGCAAGCCGCGGGTTTACACCTTGCCTGCCGTTACCTTGGTATCCACCGGGGACGAATTGGTGGACGTGGACCAGGTCCCCGAAACCCACCAGATCCGCAAATCGAATACCTGGACACTTCGGGCAGCCCTTGACGAATTCGGGATCGTCCCGGAAGAAATCCACCTGGCAGATGACCCCCAAATCATTCGGATGGAGCTTGAAAAGGTTCTCAGCGAGCCTGGGATCCTGTTGCTCAGCGGGGGCGTGTCCAAAGGTAAGTTCGATTATTTACCAGAAGTCCTGGAGGCGCTTGGGGTACGCAAATGTTTTCACCGGGTGGCCCAGCGTCCCGGTAAGCCGTTTTGGTTCGGGGTGGGCACCGGAGGGGAAAACCTCGTATTTTCCTTCCCCGGGAATCCCGTCTCAACGTTTCTGAGCTTTCATTTGTATTTTAGGGACTGGCTGCTGAAAAGCTTCGGTTTTGACAATATCGGGCAGCATGCCCGGCTCATCGCCCCGGCTGAGAATACAAGCGGGCTGACCCAGTTCCGACTGGCAACGGTGGAGAACCGGGAAGGTACGCTCTGGGCAGCGGAAGTGCCCATGAACAGTTCCGGTGATTTCTTGAGCCTGGCCAGGGCCGAGGGCTTTCTCTGTATCGAACCGACGAAATCCGATTATGCCAAAGGCGCAACGGTAAAGTGGATACCATTTAAATTCAAGTGAAGTGACACACGAATTGATACAAATTGTCGAAGCCTGGGAACGGGCAACGGAACTCGGGCATAAAACGGTCCTCGCAACCGTGGTGGACCTGGATGGTTCCTCATACCGCCGCCCCGGGGTGCGGATGTTGCTCCTTGAAAACGGGGCCGCCTACGGCGCGGTGAGCGGGGGCTGCGTGGAAAAAGAGGTGCATTTGCAATCGCAGGAGGTTTTCCAGACGGGCAAGCCCAAAATGATGACCTACGACGGCCGCTACCGCCTCGGGTGCGAAGGCATCCTGTATATCCTGCTGGAACCTTTCCGGCCAACGGAAGATTTCCTCAAGGCGTTCCAACACTGTGTCCGCGAACGGCAACCCCTGCATTTGCGTTCGTCCTATACACGAGAGCTGGGAAGCCGGGAAGGGATGCATAGCGTTTTGGAAACTCCCGGCGGAACTTATCCCCTGGGAGAACGAACACCTGACGATTCCCTTTCTGTTTTCCGTCAGGAATTACCGCCCAGGCTCCGTCTGGAACTCTTCGGCGGGGAACACGATACCGTACAGCTGGCATCCCTGGCAGCAAAAGCCGGCTGGGAAGTCTGCGTCACGGTCGCTGCCGACGAGGCCAAAACAAGGGAGTATTTTCCAGGGGCTTCAGAATTCCGGGCAGTGGTCCCCGAACAATGGGATCCGCCGGTGATGGACGGACAAACAGCCGTGGTTCTTATGACACACAGTTACACCAAAGACCTGAAATACCTGATCCGGCTGGCGGCATCCCAACCGGCCTATCTGGGCGTGCTGGGCCCGGCTACCCGGAGGGAACGCCTCCTCGGGGACCTGATGGATCGGCTCCCGGCACCGGATGACGCATTCTTTGAGCGGCTGCACGGACCCGCCGGCATCGATATCGGGGCGGAATCCCCCCAGGAAATCGCTTTATCTATCCTGGCGGAAATCCTTTCAGTCATTCGGGAATCGGATCCGGTCCCCCTCCGGGAAAAAGAAGGGAAAATCCACAGTTGATGGCCACTGGAATCGCATCCATCGTCCTGGCTGCCGGGGAATCCCGGCGTATGGGCCGGCCCAAGGCATTGTTGGCATGGGCTGATGGAACTGTGCTGGACAACATCCTCCATACCGTTGAGGAAGCCGGGCTGGCACCCCCGGTAGTAGTTACCGGGGCACACCACCGGGAAATATCCGGAAACCTCAGGAATACCTCTGCCCTTATCCGCGAAAACCCGGATTGGGCATCCGGGATGGGAAGCAGTATCCGGTGCGGTCTGGAAGCAGCCCTGGAAACCCGCCCGAACCTGGAAGGCCTCCTGGTACTCCTGGCGGACCAACCCCTGATATCAAAAACCTACCTGTTGCAATTACTTTCCACCTTCCGAAGAAACAACGGTAGCATTGTCGCCACCCGTTACCCGGAAGGCGGGGGCGTTCCTGCTATATTTAGGCGTACTTTTTTTGAGGCTCTTCGCTCCCCGGACCGGAGTGGAGGGGCCAGCAGCCTGATCAGAAACGCTGCTTCGAAAACCCTGCTCCTGGAACCGGGCCTGGCAGGCCGGGACATGGACACCCCCGAGAAGTACCGGGAACTCCGCAAAATTGCCGGGTTGCCCGATATCCAGGGGGCCGGCAAAGGGGCTGACGCGCCCGGGGCCGCCGGCAAGCCCGGCGATTCCCGAATAAAATAGACCTGAACAGAAAAGACCTGAACAGTATATATTTACCAAATGATGCAACCAAAACACCTCCTGACACTTTGTACAGCCTTGCTAACTTACCTGGTAAACGCCCAGGAAATGGGCTTTGAACAATACAACCCTACATCGACCCTGGTGGTGCCGGCCCACCCAACCGAGCAAGCCAAATTTCCCTTTATCGATATGCACAGCCACCACTTTCGGATGCCGACCCAGGATTTGTCTGAATTGGTCGCTGCAATGGATTCCCTGAACATGGCGGTGATGGTGAATCTCAGCGGCGGTTCCGGGGATCATCTTCAAGGGGCTGTAGCCAATGTCCGGTCCCATTACCCAAACCGCTTCGTCATCTTCGCGAATGTGGACTTCGACAGTGTGGGAGCCCCGGGTTGGGGTGAGCGTGCCGCGGCACAACTCGAAGCGGATGTTGAAAACGGGGCAAGCGGCCTGAAAATTTATAAAAGCCTTGGGTTGCGGAATACAGATATTAACGGGGACCGGGTTGCCGTGGATGACCCCCGTCTGGATCCGATCTGGGAAAAATGCGCCGAACTGGGGATTCCGGTGCTCATCCATTCCGCAGACCCGCGTTCCTTCTGGGACCCGATGGATTCCCTCAACGAACGCTGGCTGGAGCTCAAACTCCGGCCGCGCCGAAAAAGGAGCCATACGGACCCCGCGCCCTGGCAGCAGATTATCGACGAGCAGCACCGGATGTTTAAAAAGCATCCGAATACCCGGTTTGTCAATGCACATATGGGCTGGTATGCCAATGACCTGGATACGCTATCCGACTTACTGGACGAGATGCCCAATATGTACGTGGGCATTGGGGCAGTCATTGCCGAATTGGGCCGGCAACCACGACGGGCCCGGAAATTTTTTATCGACTACCAGGACCGGGTAGTCTTTGGGAAAGACGCCTGGCAGCCTTCAGAATACCCGACGTACTTCCGGGTCCTGGAAACGGATGATGAATACTTTCCTTATTACAAGAAATACCACGCTTTCTGGGCCATGTACGGGCTGGACCTCCCGGATGAGGTACTTAGAAAATTGTATTATGAAAATGCGCTGAAGTTGCTGCCCGGACTGGACACATCACTCTTTCCGGCCCGGTAAGCAGGAGTGAACCTTTCGCATCTGGCTTCGTAAATAAAGAAAACGGACCAGATGAAATACAAGGCATTTTATTGTATCTCTTTATTTCTTTTGTCGGCAAGCCTCTATGCCCACCATATCCGTGGGCGGGTTATGGATCCCGATGGACAACCCCTGGAAGCTGCCGCCATTTACCATCCCGCCACGGGGTCCTATATTTATGCGGATGCGGCGGGTTTTTTTGAACTGGACAACGTGGACGTGGGCGACCGGCTTTTACTCTTCAGCCTGGGTTTCGCCTCAGACGAACGCACGATTACGGCCCTGCATGTTGATAAGGGCATCACCGTGGTATTGCAACCGGCTGCCGTGGGGCTGGAACAGGTGGTCCTGGTAGCCCGGTTAAACCCGCTGAACAACCTGGCTCGCGCCGACCTGGCGGTAAACCCCGTACGGTCCTCCCAGGAAATACTCAGACGGGTACCCGGACTGGTGATCGGGCAGCATGCCGGAGGGGGCAAGGCCGAACAGATTTTCCTGCGCGGCTTTGACATCGACCACGGAACCGACCTGGCGATCGACGTGGAGGGGATGCCTGTCAATATGGTCTCCCATGCCCACGGGCAGGGATATTCGGATCTGCATTTTATTATCCCAGAGACCATTGAGAACATCGATTTCGGGAAAGGCCCGTACCGGGCTGGCGTGGGCAATTTCAATACGGCCGGGCATATTTCATTCAAGCTCAGGGACCGGCTCCCGGAAAGCCTGGTAACCCTGGAAGCCGGGCAATTTAATACCACGCGGGGACTGGGTATGATCCGTGTAGCCGATACGGACCACTCCCAGGCCTATCTGGCCGGGGAAATCCTCTTTTCCGACGGGGTCTTTGAGGCTTCCCAGAATTTCAGCCGGGTAAACCTGATGGGTCGTTACCGGTTCGACAACCGTGAGGACGAGTCGCTCACCCTGACAGCAAGCCACTTCCAAAGCCAGTGGGATGCCTCCGGGCAGATACCGGAACGGGCAGTTGCTTCCGGCCAAATCACCCGATTCGGAGCCATTGACAGCACGGAAGGGGGGCGTACTTCCCGGACGAATATCTGGATGTCGCACCGAATGCAATACAGCCCGCATCAAAGCCTGCGGACATCGGCCTATGTAACCGGCTACCAGTTTGACCTGTTCTCCAATTTTACCTTTTTCCTGGAGGATCCCGTAAATGGCGATCAGATCCGCCAACAGGAAAAACGCCTGCTCTTGGGCGGACAAACCGTCTGGAGGCATAGCTTTCACGGAGAAGGCTCGCCCAGAAAAGGGTATCTGGACCTGGGGATTGGATTCCGATACGACGACGTGGACGAGGTCTCCCTTTCCCGTACAGCCAACCGCAAAACGCTGCTGGAGCGCCTGGCCTATGGCGATGTTGATGAATTCAATGGTTTTGCCTTTGCCGAGGCGAGCTGGAAGCTGGGACGGTGGACCCTGGTCCCCGGCCTGCGCCTGGACCACCTGCGGTTTGAATACCGGGACAGGCTCCCACAAACGTATACCCGTGCCGTGGAACCCGGTTGGTTCCTGGCCCCGAAATTCAATGCCCTGTACCAGGCTTCCCGCAAAGTTCAATTTGTGGGGAAGGCAGGGTTGGGATACCATTCCAACGACACCCGGGTAGTGGTTGCCCGGGGAGGGGAAGAAACCATGCCCGGGGCTCTGGGTCTCGAGGTGGGCTCCGTGTACCGGCCACTGGACCGGCTGGTTTTGAGCGCAAACCTCTGGAGCCTGTTCCTGGAACAGGAGTTCGTATACGTTGGGGATGCCGGGATCGTGGAGCCCAGCGGCAAGACCCGCCGCCTGGGACTGGAAGCCGCTATCCAGGCCCAGATAACGGACCACCTGTTTGCGCGGGCCGATGTCAATTATACCTATGCCAGGAGTACGGAGGCCCCTGCCGGAGAAGACCGGATTCCCCTGGCACCGGAATTAACATCTTCGGGCAGCCTGTCTTTTCGCGACCTGGGGCCTTTTTCCGGAGGAATCCGCTACCGGTTTATTGCGGATCGCCCGGCGGATGAATCGAATTCCCTGGTGGCTGACGGCTATTTTGTTACCGATGCCAATGTGAATTATACCCGGGGGCCTATCACCCTGGGGATAACCGTTGAAAACCTTTTCGACACCCGGTGGAAAGAGACGCAATTTGCGACCCTGAGCCGGTTGGCAGGTGAAATGGAACCCGTGGAGGAGATTCATTTTACCCCCGGAACCCCCTTTTTCGTGCGGGCAAATTTGCAATTCAGGTTCTAGCCAAAGTACCCCGGCACCCAATCCCCCTGGAGACACTTGGGGCGTATTGGCGAAGTGCATTTTGTCGAGAATGGGAGACGTGGAGTACTAAACCGGTCTGCAACGCGTTTTATGGGATGTAATTTCGAAACGAATCCTATGCAATCAAAAAAATGGTTTACCTACACGGCAGCGGCTATGACAGCACTTGCCTTTACCTTCCTCCAGAGCTGTAGCTCGGATGCAGACGAACAGGAAATACCGCAGGAGGAGCAACTCTCTCAGGAAGAATTCCAGGCGGTCATGGAGACCGAAGAATGGACCGGGGTAGCGGATACCGCCCTGGCAGAACTTTTCCAGAACGGCAACAGCAATTCCGGTAAAAACGCCGCTAACGAATGTTATCAGGCGGAGTACACGGAAACTGGTTTTACGGCCACTTTCGGCAATTGTGTCCTCAATGGGACGGAAAATGTAAATGGCACCCTGGTGGTAACCTATGGTACCGATCCTGAAACCGCATCATTTACCGCAGTCTACGACGGATTTTACGTAGGGGATATTGAGGTAAATGGGACGCGATCTTTCACATTGACGGCCAGCGAAGGCAATTCTGTCTCCATGACCATAGTGAGTGACATGACCCTGGATTTTACCGACGGCAGCAGTATCAGCGAAAGCGGGACGCGCTCCGTGTCTATCACCTTTGGTGAAACGCTTGCGGACAGTACTTTTTCCATAGAAGGGGACTGGACGTTGCTGAAAGACGGCAACACCTATACGGTTGCAATCTCCAGCCCGCTGTCCGGGAATTTTGAATGCGGGTATTTGGTAAGCGGCATGATGACCCTCGGGAAGAACGGCCTTTCTATCATCGTCGACCTGGGAGACGGCCAGTGCGACAACCTTGCAATTCTCACATACCCGAATGGGGTACAGGAAGAATTTGAGTTATAGCCTCCGGGAATAAACCCCAAAGCAAAAGGCCCGTGATGAGCGGGCCTTTTGCTTTTCCAGGGGGCAGGGAGGAGCTATTAATAGGTGGGCTGTCAATAGAAGTAGTTCCGATTCTCGCTCCACCTGACTCGTTTGCTATCCCGGAAATTCGAGAAATAGGCAAACCTTCTGGTTTCTGTAGGGCTTTGGTTAACAATAGGTTTCATGATGATTCGTTTTTTGATTGTCGATAAATTTGTCAGTAGACGAAGTTCCGGGATTCGGACCAGCGCACGCGCTTGCTCGATTTAAAACTGGAAAAATTCCGGAAACGTCTTGCTTCAGTCGGTGTGGCTAAGTTCATTGCTTTCATGATTGTTATTTTTTAATTGATGAATTGTTTTTGTAAGTCGCACAGGACCCCGGCTCCAGCCGAATCCCAGCATCAGGAGCTGAAACCTGTTATTGATAATGTTTACTCTTGCTGTCATAATTGGTTGCCTTGTTGCGGTATTACATCTATAAGACGGTTGAGGAATTCTTTTGTTACAGTACTATGCTATAAAAGGTACCATCTTAAACATTTTTTAACACATTGTATGATCTTGAATCAGACGTATCCGACTGAATTATAATACTTTAATCAAATCTTAAAAATTTGAGAATTTTTCTGAGTTTTGTACAGCGCCTGCTGAAATCGACGAAATAGGAGAGGGGCCGGGGTGTAATACCGAGCATTTTTACCCCGCCCTGGCACATCGGGTTGCCCGGGCATTCGTATTTTTGACAACATATGCCATTACTGGGAGCTATCATAAAAAAAGCCATCGAGGCCGGGGCCATCTTAAAACCCGAACAGGACCACTCTGAGCAACAGGAGTCACAATTGCGTACCCTGCTTGAAAAGGCAAGGGATACGGCATTTGGGAAATATTATGGATTTGATGCCATATTGCAGGCCGATGACATCCGAAAGGCTTTCCGGGAGCAGGTACCTTATTTTGATTATAACCGGATGCACAGTAGCTGGTGGAAAAAACAGCTGGACGGTTCCCCCGATATCAGTTGGCCCGGAAAACCGGATTACTACGCGCTATCTTCCGGGACCACCGGCAGCAGCAGTAAGCGCATCCCGGTTACCGACGAGATGATCAAGAGTATCCGCAGCGCGGGGATCCAACAGGTATTGTCCCTGCGAAACTTTGACCTGCCGCCGGAATTCTTCGAAAAAGAAATCCTGATGCTGGGGAGCTCCACTGAGCTTCAGGAACAGGAGGGATTTCGAGAGGGCGAAATTTCAGGTATCAGTGCTGGAAATATCCCCTTCTGGTTCCGGAGTTACTATAAACCCGGGGAGGAAATTGCCAGGATCGACGACTGGGACGATCGCGTCCAGCGAATTGCAGAACGTGCTTCAGAATGGGATATCGGGGCCCTGAGCGGTATCCCCAGCTGGATTGAACTGATGCTCCGAAAGGTCATCGACACCCACGGGCTCCGGGATATCCACGAAATATGGCCCAACCTCCAGGTGTACACCTCTGGGGGGGTGGCCTTTGGTCCGTACCGGAAGAGTTTCCAGTCCCTGATGGGCAGGGAAATTACCGTAATCGACACCTACCTGGCCTCCGAAGGGTTCCTGGCGTTGCAAACCCGGCCGGAAACCGATGCGATGCAACTCCTGACGGATAATGGCATTTACTTTGAATTTGTTCCGTTTGCCCCGGAGAACCTTGAAGAAGACGGGAGCATACGCCAGGATGCGCCCAGCCTGGG
>CAXQQM010000055.1:0-14341 GCA_964226055.1 Robiginitalea sp.
CTCAGTCGTAAAAGGACTCAGGTAAACTTCCCCTTGAAGGTTTTTTCTTCCGGCTCTTTCGGCTCGTGTGATTTCCTCCGGGGCTTCTGCAATACCAGGAACTGGATGCCCAGGGCAAGCACAATCAGGACAATCAGTTCAACCTGCATAAGGAGCTTGCTGGACTGGATGGCCCGGGAACCGATCAGCAGCTGGCGTTTTCCCTCGCTGAGCTGGACGTCCGAAAGCGTCCGGGCCTGCCCCTTCAGAACTTCCAGCCGCGTGGACAGTTCGTCCCGGTCCGGATGCGTTGCGGGGTTCGCCATTTCGGCCTCCGCAGCCTGCAGCTCCTCGATTTGTTCCCCGAAGGCGGTTAGCGTCCGCTCTTCGTTCTCGGTTAACCGGGTTTCCCGGAACAACCGCAACAATTGCCCGATCTGGGCATCTACCACCGCGTTGCGCCGCTGGAAGAAGGCGGTATCCGAAGTGGCCAGGGCCATGCGTTTTTCGTCCAGGAGGTCACCGATTTTGAAAATCAGATCCTTGACCACCAACCGGTCTTCGTAAATGGTGATAATGGAGTCTTCCACCTTGTCAAAATTTGCCTGGTCGATGCGGTAGGTGGCCAGGATGACAAAGAATACGAGCAGTAAGCCGGCAAAAAATCTGATTTTATCTTTCTTCATAAGCCCTGGGGTTGGAGTCCCGGTCAGGAGGGATGCCTTTCCAAAAGGTACGGGATTCCGGGCCAGTTTCAAAACAGGGACGCCTGCCTGCCTTTTCCCAATTATTTCTCAATTCCTTAAAAAAGACCGGAATATAACAGTACCTTCGCGCCCTTAATCCGAGGTTCCGGTGTCTGAAAACTCAGGGGATCTCACCGATACATCCCTATGACATTTGAACAACTCGAACTAGCAGAGCCCATTCTCCGGGCCCTGAAAAAAGAAAATTATTCCCGCCCCACCGATATCCAGGCCCAGGCAATCCCCCACGTCCTCAACCGGCGTGACGTAATGGGAAGTGCCCAGACCGGTACGGGGAAAACGGCGGCCTTTGCCATCCCCATCCTGCAGCATCTGGAACGCGACCGTCGTTACGGCGGCAAACGCGGCGTAGTCAATGCGCTGATTGTTACGCCCACCCGGGAACTCGCCATCCAGATCGGGGAAAGCCTTACGGCTTATGGCCATTATACAGGCATTCGGAACACCGTCATCTTTGGCGGGGTGAAACAGGGCAAACAGGTAGAAGCCCTCCGCAGGGGGGTCGATATATTGGTGGCTACCCCGGGACGTCTGCTGGACCTGATGGACCAGGGTATCATTTCCCTGAGCAAGGTGGAGTACTTTGTGCTGGACGAAGCGGACCGCATGCTGGACATGGGCTTTATCCACGATATCCGGAAGATCATCGCCCGACTGCCTGCGGAACGGCAATCCCTGTTTTTTTCCGCAACCATGCCGGATGACATCGTTTCCCTCTCCCGGAAAATCCTGAGCGATCCGGTGAAGGTAGCCGTGAGCCCGGTTTCCTCAACGGCGGAAACCATCCGCCAATACCTGTACTATACCAATAAATCCGACAAGAACGATTTGCTGCTGCATATCCTGAAGGACCCGGACATGGACCAGGTACTGCTATTTGCCCGGACCAAACACGGGGCGGACCGCATCGTAAAGAACCTGAGCAAGAAGAAGATTTCAGCTGCGGCCATCCACGGGAACAAATCGCAGAACCAGCGCCAGAAAGCGCTTGGCCAGTTCAAGGACGGGAAGGTCCGCGTTTTGGTGGCTACGGATATTGCCGCCCGGGGCATCGACATCGACCAGCTGCGCTATGTGGTGAATTTCGACATCCCGAATGTGGCGGAAACCTACGTCCACCGAATTGGGCGCTCCGGGCGCGCCGGGGAGGAAGGGGTCTCCATCTCCCTCTGCGAACCGGAGGAAAATGTCTATATCCGCGATATTGAAGAACTGATCGACCTGAAAATCGAACGGGTGGAGGACCACCCATTCCCGCAGACGGAGCGCCCGATGACGGCTGCCGAGAAGCAGGAATTCGAAAAGGAGAAGCAGCGCCGCAAACAGGAGTATTTCGCTTCCCGGAAGAAAGGCGGCGGAGGACAGGGGCGCCCAAACCGGGGCCGCCGGCGGTAGGCCATTTCCGACTGCTACAGCTAACGGATTTGCAGGCTTCGCTATTTCCGTGATGGATGCGGATTGACGGAACATCCACCGAATACCCGGCTTTTTACTACCTTTAATAAAATCCGGAAAACCGCCCGCAACCCCGTATTCGTTGAGACACCTCCTCTTATTCTTTTTTTTGATTTCATTCGGCCTCAATGGCCAGCAGGACACTACACATGTATTGTTCGTAGGCAACAGCCTGACCTATTACCACGACATGCCGGGGATGCTCCAGGCCATGCTCTCGGAAAAGGGACACCCTGTCCGCATTCACCAGAGCACGGTGCCGGGAATGTCTCTCAGCGCGCATTTTAGCCAGATTATTACCCAGCTCACGGATTCAACCGCATTTACCCGAAAGAAAATGGCAGGCGAACAGACCGGTACGGAGAATAAACTGCGGGAACGGCCCTGGGACATCATCATCCTGCAAACCGGCACGGTGGAGGCGCTGATTCCCGAATCGCGCAACCTCTCGGTTTCCCCGGCCATCGCCAGGGCGAAAACCTATTTGGTAAGCCCCGCGCGTATCATCCTGTTTAATACCTGGGCTTCAGATACTACCTACCCCTTGCAATTTTGCCAGCCGGGTACGGTAATCGACGCCTCCCTGCGCAACCGGCCGTATTGTTCTGAAACCCTGGACAACCTGGCACGCCATACGGCAGCCATCAATGCGGGATTCGCCGAACTGGCCGCCGACAATGGAGTGGAAAAATCCAATCACGGTGACTTGTTCCTGGAAATGCGCAACCGGCATACGGAGGTTGGGTTATTCGACGACGCCTTCCACCCAAGCCCTGCGGGTTCTTTCCTGAATGCCTGTGAATTCTATTATCTGTTGACGCGTGAAAAGGTTTCCGGCCTGGAATATACCGGACCCGTGGCTCCCGGTCAGGCCGAGGCCCTGAAGCAGTTGGTAGACCGGTACCACCGGTAGCAGGGGAGGCTGGCGGGACGAATCCCAATTAACACGGATTTCACAAAAAGGAACACTGATAATCAGTACCTTGAAGTTGAATCAATTCCTTTCAACATGGCATCCACACCTTCCCGCCGTACGTTCCTGAATTCCTCCATTTTTGGCCTTTTGGCTGTCAGCTTGCCCAATATCCAATACGCCCGGGGCGCCAATTTCCGCAGCCTGGGTGATCCGTCTGAAGGCGATATCCCGCCGGGCTATCCCTCCCTGCCGGACGAACCCGTCCAAGCGGTTGTGGGCGCCAGCCATTCGAATCTGGATCGCGTTCGGGAATTGGTGGAACCTCGTCCCGAATTGGCCAGGGCATGCTGGGACTGGGCTTTTGGGGATTTTGAAACCGCCCTGGGCGCTGCCTCCCACGTAGGCCGCCGTGATATCGCCACTTACCTGATGGGGAAGGGTGCCCGTCCCAATATCTTCACCTACGCCATGCTGGGATCCCTGGAGGCAGTTCGTGCAATGATCGAAGCAACCCCCGGGATTCAGAGCGTATATGGCCCACACGGGATTTCCCTGCTTTCCCATGCCAAAGCCGGCATGAGGGAGGTCGAAGGCGTACCGGTCGATACTACCCGGCAACAGCGCTTAATCGACTACCTGGAAGCATTGGGGGATGCCGACCCCGGCTGGCCGGATGCCCCGATGAGTGAAGCCGAAAAAGAGAAATACCTGGGGGACTACAAATACGGCCCCGGCGAGGCCGACGGTTTCAGCGTCCGCCTGAACATGCGGAAAATGCTTTCATTGGGACGTTTGGGGGCGTTTGGCGGGGGCTTGTACTACCGCGGGAACCAGGCCTTTGTGTATAATGGGACGCCTTCCGTAACCGTTACCTTCCAACTGGAAGGGGAAACCGTCAGGAGCCTCACGGTGGAAGAGCCCGGTTTGCGGCTCGTCGCCAACCGGACCTGATATACGCATAGCACCTAAGTTCAGGGGGGATATCTGTAACCTTTTACCCTGCCAGGCAGTCCTATCCGGGAGAACGATTATCTTAGTATCAACTGAAAATTCCCGATCTCATGCGCTATCTGTACGTCCTGACCATCCTGTTTTTATTTATATCCTGTGCCTCGGAAACCGGGGACGATCGGGCAGCTGAAATCCATACGGTCGAAAACGGGCTGCTCCCCGGGATCCTCGTGGAAGGGGAATCCATCCCCCGTTATTCTATGGAAGAACGGATGGAAAAATACAACGTCCCCGGGGCAGGTATTGCCGTGGTATCGGATGGAAAACTCCGCTGGGCCCGGGCCTATGGTGTGGCCAATACCCAGACGGGGCAGCCCGTGGATACGGCAACCTTATTTCAGGCAGGGTCGATCAGCAAGCCCATAGCTGCCCTGGCCGCCCTGCAACTCTGGGAGGAAGGCAAGGTGGACCTCGATGCGGATGTCAACACCTATCTCAAGGATTGGAAAGTACCGCAGTCTGCCTACACGGACAGTGCCCGGGTCACCCTGAGGCTCCTGCTCACCCACTCAGCCGGGATGACCGTCCATGGGTTCCCCGGCTACAAACAAACGGACAGTTTTCCGGATATCGTGACAGTGCTGGAGGGACGCGGCAACACGGACCCGATTGTTGTGGATACTGTGCCCGGCAGCCTCTGGAGATACTCGGGCGGCGGGTATACCGTCATGGAAAAGGTCGTTGAAGACGTAAGCGGGATGCCCCTGGAAGTATTTATGGAGAAAAACATCCTCCCGCAACTCGGGATGCATCATAGCACCTACCAACAACCCTTGGGCTCCAGGTTCACCGACAATGTGAGTGCCGCCTATGACCGTGATGGAGAACTTATCGATGGGCTTTGGAACAACTACCCGGAACAGGCAGCCGCAGGCCTCTGGACCACCCCGTCCGACCTGTCGGCCTATTGCATTGCCATTCAGGAGATCCTTTCGGGTGAACGAAATGGCCCCATTTCGCAGCAAACGGCGCAGGCAATGTTTACCAAACACCTCGGGGACTGGGGCCTCGGGCCGGCCCTGCAGAAGGAGGGAGATTCCCTGCTCTTTGGCCACGGGGGTAAAAATGCAGGTTTTACGAATAATATGCTGGCAACTGCCCATCAGGGCCGGGCGGTAATTGTGATGACCAATGCGGACCAGGGGGGCAACCTGATGGGGGAGGCCATCCGCGCGGTATCCGACTATTACGGCTGGGGCTTCAGCAAACCGAGAACAGTCCAACTCATCGAGATGGCGGCAGATTCCCTGGCCGCGTTAGCGGGGAATTATGTCCTGGATTTTCCGGTTCCCGGAATCGGGGAATACCGGATCTTCGTGGAGCCCCGGGACGGAAACTTATTCGTCAAAGACCCCAATAACGGGGAGGAGAACCTGTTGAGCCCCATGGATTCCCTGAAATTCGTCGATGTGGATAAAGGGGAAAACGTCCGGTTTTCAGTAGTTGGCGATACCCTGGAGATGACCTGGAACGGCCGCTACCGGTTCCTGCGAATGGGGCAGCATCCCTAAGCGATTCGGTTAGAGCGCCTCCCCCCGGTAATATTCCAGTACCCGCACCCTGAGCAGGTATTCGTATTGCGCATTGGCAAGGGCCACGCGCGCATTGTCCAGGTTGTTTTTACTCACGATGTATTCCGTACTGTTCGAAACCCCGTTGTTAAACCGGATTTCGTTGATGCGGAAGGATTCCTCATAGGCAGCCACCTGCTCCTCGAGCACCCGGACCCTTTCCAGTGCGGTTTCCATATCCGCATGGGCTCCCCGGATGGCCTGCCGGAAACGCAGTTCCGCCTGGGAGAGTTCAACTTCTGCCCGGCTGCGTTCAATCTTTTGCTGTTTGAGGTTGTTATGCGCCTGCAAGCCATTGAATAGCGGGATACGGGCGCTTACCCCGTAAAAGGTGTTCAGGTTGTTGTCCAACTGGTCCTGGAACTCGATCCGGTCTGCCTGGAAAATCGAATTTTCGCTTTGAACAGGGTAATCCTGTCCGCCAACCGTTACAAAATCGCCCGTATCGACAATCTCCGTCCCGGTTTGGGTGAACATATTGGCAAGGCTGGAATAATTGGACCGCAGCCCTGCAAAAAACGAAATCTCCGGTGTGAATTGCCCCCGGGCAGAGGCAACCCCTTTCCGGGCTGCCGCCAGGCGCAGGCGGCGCGCCTCGATGGCATCCAGGTTCGCCAGGGCCTGTCCGTACACCTCCTCGGCCGACAGGGCATAGGGCTCAAAATCCATCAGGATCCCCAGGCGGGCCGGGTCGATGGGGGATGGAGCATTCATCAAGCGTTCAAGCTCAAGCACGGCAGCCGTAAGGGCATTGCGGGCCTGTGCCAGCGTGGCCCTGTCAGAGGCATACTGGCCCTGCAGGTCGCGGAAGGCTGCCGGGTTCCCGGTTTCCTGGTCAAAGAGTGTTTTCAACCGGTCTACCTGTACCTGGGTAGAGCCGATACGGCCTTCGGTGAGGCTGACGAGTTCCCGGGCGTTTACTGCCTGGAGAAACGCCAGGGTGACATCCAGGGAAAGTGCCTGTCGGGCCGCCTCGTATTCCAGGTCAGCCGCTTTCAGGTTCAGCCGTTGCCGGCGCATCGCGTTGTACTGGCTAAAACCATTGAACACCAAGGCGTTCAGGTTCAGGCCAATGTTCGAAAACGTCAGCTTCTCATTGATATAGTCGTTTGTAAACGGGTCGATACTCCGGCCTTCGTTGATCCCGAGGTCGAAACTGCTGTTAACTCCCGGCATCATGTCCCCCGCTGCCAGGCGAAAATTAACGCGGGCGGTTTCTGCATCCAGGCGGCTACCCTCCAGGCCGGGGTTGTTCTCCAGTGCCATGGCGATGCAGTCTTCCAGGGTAATCACCGCAGACTCCTGGGCAGAAACCCTGGATCCGGCAATAAGCAAGAAAATAACAGGTAGAATACTTAAGCGTACATGTATCATAATTCGGGATTATCGGTCCAGCTTCCATCGAGCAGATGCAGGATGCGGCTGCCGTAGGAGGCGTTGAATTCGGAATGGGTGGCCTGGAGGATGGTGGTACCGTCCTGGTTGAGTTCCCGGAACAGGTCCATGATTTCCTTGCTCTGGCGGGAATTCAGGTTGCCGGTCGGTTCGTCTGCGAGCAACAGTTTCGGTTTTGAGATCAGGGCCCTGGCCACGCCGACGAGCTGCTGCTGGCCCCCGCTGAGCTGGCTGGGGAACAGGTCTTTTTTACCAACTATGTTGAAGCGGTCGAGGATGTCGCCAACCAGCGCTTTCCGCTCAGGGGACGGTACCTTTTGATACAGAAGCGGTGTCTCAATGTTCTCGTAAACCGTCAGCTCGTCGATCAGGTGGTAGGCCTGGAAGACAAAACTAATGTGGTCCTTCTGCAAGCGGGCCCGCTGCTTGTCCCGCATCCCGTGTACTGCCTGGCCCTGGAAGTAATAGGCACCCTCATCGAAATTGTCGAGCAGCCCGATGACATTGAGCAGGGTGGATTTCCCCGAGCCGGATGGCCCCATAACCGAAAGGAATTCCCCTTCAGCTACTTCGAGGTTCAGGTGTTTGAGCAAGTAGATCCGGTTACCCCCCTGCTGGACCCACTTATAGATATTTTCGAGTTGTAGCAACATGTTGGAATTTATGGTTGGGATCTGACGCCCTGCTTTATTGCGTTTTTATTCGGTTCTAAGGCTTTCTACGGGATTCGATAGGGCGGTTCGGGCAGATTGTATCCCGATAGTCAAAAGGGCAATAGCCAGGGCAGCCAGGGAGGCCAATGCAAAAATCCACCAGTGCAGGTCAATGGAATAGGCAAAATCCTGGAGCCAATCGCGCATAAACCACCACGCTGCGGGGAAGGCGACCAGGGCGGAAAGGCCGATTAAACGGGTATAGTCCAGTGAAATCAATCGAACGATACTTGCTACGGGTGCCCCGAGTACCCGGCGGATTCCAATTTCCTTGCGCCTTTGGGCCAGAGTCAGGGTTACCAGGGCGAACAGCCCCAGTATAGCAATGAACACAGACAGGGCAGAGGCGATATTCACAATATCGCTTGTGCGTTTCTCAGCTCGGTATCGCGCAGCTACCGATTCTTCCAGGAAGCTGTGTTCAAATTCTTGGTCGGGTGCAACCGATTTCCATACCTCCTCGAGCATGTCTACCTGTCCGCTTAGGCTGCCTCCTGTCAAACGTACCGATATACGCGGTTGGGGTGCAAATGCCATCCCTACGTTTTCGGTGTACCGAATCATGGAATCGATTTGCAGGGTCAGCACCAATGGAGACACTGGGCTGTGGAGGGATTCGAAATTGAAGTCCTCCAGAACACCGATGATCCGTGAGGGAAATCTCCCTGGCAGTTTCTTTCCTACCGCATCCTCCAGGCCGAATTGGCGGACAAAAGCCTCATTTACAATAGCGGCCTGGGAGGCGTCGGCGGTAATGGCAGGGTCGAAATCACGCCCCGATTCGACCCGCAAGCCCATGGTTTCCACAAAACTGGGATCAACCATATTGTACTGGAAGCTTTGGTAAGCGCTTTGTTCATCTGTAAATCCCATGGTGATCCATGGGGTTTCGGCGAAACTGTACAGGTCCACGGATACGGCAGCGACCTCCGGACGGGCCTGTAGGGCCGTCTGAAACCGTTCGGCAAGTGGTGCGCCCTCCTGGCGATTCATATTGGTGGAAACCACCACGATGTGATCTCGTTCAAACCCCAGGTCCTTATTCTGAAAATACCGAAGCTGGCGACCTATAAACAAGGCGCATATAATCAGGGCAATGGATGCCGCGAATTGCCCGACCACCAAACTCCTGCGGAGCAGGCTCCGACCTCCAGCTGCAGGTAATCGTCCCTTCAGTACCCGCGAAGGGCTGAATGCGGAAAGCACCAGGGCGGGGTAAAAGCCTGCCAGTAGTGCAATAACACCTGCGAGTAATAGGGTGAAAACGGCAAAGCCAATATCGAGCGGGTAGGAGAGGTCCCGATTGATCAGGGCATTAAAGGGGGCTAAGAGCAGGAAGGCGATTACGAGGCCCATCAGGACGGAAATAATGGTAATCAATGAGGCTTCACCCATAAATTGCCGGACCAGCTGGGGTCGTTGGGCGCCCATAACCTTGCGTACACCTACTTCCCGGGACCGGCTGTCGGAGGAACCGACGGACAATAGCACGAAATTGGCGCAGGCCACCAGTAATATAATGAGTCCAACTGTTGCCAGGATATAACTGTATTTCGGATCGCTGATGGGTTGGATACCGGCGGGAAGCTCATTATTCAAGTGGATATCCGTAATCGGCTGCAGGTAGATATCAAAACCTCCTTCGGGGTAGTCCTCACCAAGTGCCTTGCGCATCATTTAGGGAAATTTCCCACTTGCGGCATCCGACGTGGCCGCTTCGCGAAGCAGCACATAGGTTTCCGTATTGACATTGAACCAGCTGTTTTGTGCCCGTTCCGATATCAACGTATTGGCATTGTCATAGGAAATCATCATTTCGAACTGAATGCTCGATGTTTCCGGCGCATCGGCAACCACGGCTGAAACTGTAAAGCCGCGTTTTTCGTCCCCGAGGTCCAGTTGCAGGTTTTGACCCACGGCGCGGGTATCTCCAAAATATTTCCGGGCGGCCGATTCAGAGATTACCAAACTTCCCGGTCCGGAAAGTGCTTCTGTGGCATTCCCGGTAAGCATCTGAAAATCAAACAGGTCAAAAAAATTGCTGTCCACCATCAGGACCGACTCGGTAAATCGATTGGCCCCAAGAGTGACAATAGGCTGCAGCCCCATAATCCGGCATACCTGTTCCACCTCGGGAATATCTTCCTGGAGAGTTGGTGCCAGGATCAGCGGGGTAAAGACATTTACAAAACGCTGGTCCTGAAAAGCTTCGTCCTGCCAGGCACGGTACAACCGGTCGGATTTTGAATGGAAAGCGTCATAACTCCATTCACTCCTTACAAAGAGCATTATCAGCAGGCAACAAGCAACTCCGACGGCAAGTCCCGCGACTTTTACCACGGTAAATACTCTTTGGCGGATCAACGTTCGAAAGGCTATTTTCAGATAGTTGCGGAACATATTGACGGCTGTTTTGGGTTAATTATTCGGTTCTCAGGCTGTTTACAGGATTTGCCAGGGCCGCACGGACGGCTTTGAATGCCACGGTGAGCAGGGCAATCCCCAGGGCCGCCCCGCCGGTTGCAAGAAAGATCCAGGCCCCAATGGGGACGCGATACGCAAAGTCCTCCAACCAGGAATGCATTGCCCACCAGGCAACCGGGCTGCCGATAACAAATGCGATCAGTACGAGCTTTAGGAAATCTTTGGAGAGTAGCCTTACGATATTGGCAACGGAGGCACCCAGAACCTTCCGGATACCGATTTCCTTAGTGCGTTGTTCAGCGATATAGGTGGCCAAACCAAAAAGCCCCAGGCATGCAATCAGGATGGCCAGGATGGCAAATGTCAGGGCCACCTGCCCAACGCGCTGTTCCTGCCGGTACATATTGTCAAAGGCCTCATCCAGGAATTCATAGTTGAAGGGCATGCCGGGTGCCAGTTCATTGAACTTGGCCTCAATCAGGCCGATCGTGCCCGCCACATCATTGGTGGCGATGCGAAAGGCAGTCACCCAACTGTTGGTACCCAGTCGGAACGCCAGGGCTCCCACATTTTGCCGCAGGGATGCGAAATTGAAATTTTTGACCACTCCGATTACCGTGTACCCCTCCGGATCGGCATCGGGGCCACCTCTGAAAAAGAGCTGTTTCCCCACGGGATCTTCGACCCCCATGAGTTCAACGGCTTTTTCATTAATTACCAGGGCCGTGGAATCGGTTCCGCGGGATAATGAGAAATTCCGGCCGTCAAGGACCTCTATGCCCATAAACGGGATATACTCGTAGTCCACCCGCCAGATCTGCATATTGAAACCGTTGTCCTCGGTCATTACGGCGTCCGTGGAAAAGGAGGTATCGCTCCGCGATGAATTGGAAACGGGCAGATATCCGCCAAATGCAGCCGCCTCCACGGTACTCAGGCCGGCAACCTCATTTTTGAAGGTACGCCTTGCTTCGTCGGATAATCCCGCAGTACTAATGGTAAGCACCTGTTCCTTGTCAAAACCCACATCCGAGTTCCGTATATAATCCAATTGATCGTAAATCACGATGGTCCCGATGATCAGGATAATGGATATCGTAAACTGGAAGACAACCAGGACGCTTCGCATATGCTGTTCCTTCCGGGCGCCCCCTCCCAACTTGCCCTGCAATACGGCGATAGGCTTAAAGGACGAGAGGTAGAAGGCCGGATAGGTGCCGGCCAGGGCACCGACCAGGATGGGCAGTACCAGCAATGGGATTAAATAGGCAGGTTTCAGCAACTGGGCCAACTCCATCTCCTTTCCCGAAATCCCGTTGAACCAGGAGAGCGAGATCCCGCAAATGACCAGGGCCAGGAGCAGCGCTATGAATGCCATCAGGATGGACTCGATCAAGAACTGGCTGATCAGTGTTTTTTTTCGGGTGCCCAGGGTTTTCCGAATCCCTACTTCCTTAGCCCGGCCGGCAGAACGGGCTGTGGACAGGTTCATAAAATTGACACAGGCAATGATGAGGATAAACAGGGCGGCCAACGAAAAGAGATATACATACTGGATGTTGCCGTTGACACCCAATTCGACCCCGCGGGAAGAATGCAGGTGGATATCGGTTAGCGGCATCAGGGAGTACTCCAGCCGGTTCCCCATTTTTTGAAAATCCTCCATGTTGTCAATTTGCATAAACTGTTGCGCCTGTGGGAGGATGTATTTCTCAATTACTTCCGTAAAATTCTGATTGAATTCCCGGTAATCCGTATCAGGCCGCAGGAGGACGTAGGTATGAAAATTATGGCTGAGGAAATTGCCGTAATTGTACTGGACATTCTCCATGGAAAAGAAAAAGTCAAAATCAAAATGGGATTGCTCGGGCAGGTCCTCGATAACGGCGGTCACCTCATAGTACGTAGTGCCGGCATCATTGGTTTGCAGGGTTTGCCCTATGGCATCCCCCGCACTCCCGAAGTACCGTTCTGCTGCGGATTCTGTAATGACGACGGTATTCGGGGAACTGAGGGCCGTCTTATTGTTCCCTGCAATCAGAGGTAGGGTAAATACGTCGAATAAGGTGGAATCCGCATGGACCACCCGGGATTCATTGATAAATTCATCTCCGTTTTTAATGAGTTTTGAACCGCTGGAGGCATACAACCGGACATACTGCTCAACCTGGGGATAGTCTTTTTTTAATGTAGCTCCCATGGGATCGGCAGAAACAGCCATGCTCAGTTGTGTCCCCCCGAACAGGATTTCCGAATCGATGCGGTAGATGCGGTCTGCATTTTCATGAAACCGGTCGTAGCTCAGCTCGTCCGCCACGTACAGGCCAATCAATATGAAACAGCTGAGCCCCAGCGCGAGGCCAAAAATGTTGATGAAGGAGAAAACCTTCTTCTTCCGAAGGTTCCTCCAGGCTATTTTTAAATAGTTGCGGATCATGGCTGTTCGATTTTTGATTGATGAATTATTCGGTGCGGAGGCTTTTAACCGGGTTTTGCGTAGCTGCCCGGACCGCCTGGAAACTCACGGTGATTACGGTGATGGTCAGGGCCCCCAGGCCGGCGGCTGCAAAGATTAACCAGGTGATGGTCGTCCGGTAGGTGAACTTCTGTATCCAGCCGTCCATCATCCACCAGGCAATCGGGAAGGCCACCAGGCAGGCGATCAGGACGAGTTGCAGGAAGTCTTTGGAGAGCAGCATCCAGATATTGCTTACCCGGGCCCCGAGGACTTTGCGCACCCCGATTTCCTTGGTGCGCCGTTCCGCGACAAAGGCGGTCAGCCCAAAGAGGCCCAGGCAACTGATCAGGATGGCCAGGATGGTGAATACCATCGCCAGGTCGGCGACGCGTTCCTCGGAAGCGAATTTCTCTGCATATCGTTCATCCACGAAGTCGTACTGGAAGGGCAGGTTCGGGAACTGGCGCTTGAACACTGCCTCCACGGTGCCCAGGTTTTCCGAAACGCTTCGCTCGGGGTTCAACTTCAGGTTGTAGTAACTGATGTTATCGTACCGGTCAAAAACGAACATAGTCTGCTTCACCGGCTCGTAGGGGGATTGCATGATCATGTCCTCTACAACGCCGACCACGGTCAGGGGTGGGTCCGGGTCCTCTTCGTCGTCATCCCGGATGAGCATGCCGATGGGATCCTGTACCCCCATATACTCCACGGCCGTTTCGTTGAGGAGCACCCCCAGGGAATCGGTGGCGAAATCCCTTGACAGGTCCCGCCCCCGGGTTATTTTCAGCCCCATGCTGGAAGCGTACTCGGGGGTTATGGCCACCCAGGCAAAGTCTTCCTGGAAGCCGGGGTCCTTGCCTTCCCACGTAAAGCCCGACCGGTTGGACCACACCGAAGTGGTGGGGCTGCTGGATGCAGACATTTCCAACACGGCACCCGAGGTTTTGAATTCATTTCGCATCAGGTCGTACTTCCCGGAGAAGTCCTGGCTCATCACCGGGATCTGGATAAGCCCGTCGGTACTGTAGCCCATGGGACGGTTTTTGGCGTGGTGGATCTGTTTCATGATTACCAGGGTGCCGATAATCAGCGCCACCGAAATAGTGAACTGCGTGATGACCAGGATTTTCCGTGGCAGGGCGGAAAAGCGGCCGGCCCGGAAAGTCCCCTTGAGGACTTTTACCGGCTGGAAGGACGAGAGGTAGAGTGCCGGGTAACTGCCGGCCAGCAGGGCTGTCAGGATAATGAATGCCAGGGAGGCCGACCAGAACAGGCCATTCCCCCAGGGGAAACTGATTTCCTTGGCGGTGAGCTGGTTAAATCCACCCAGGGAGATCAACACGATCGCCACGGCCAGGACAAATGCGATGGCCGAGGTCAGCAGGGATTCCCCGAGGAATTGCCGGATGATCTGCCCGCGGGAAGAACCGATGGATTTGCGGATTCCCACCTCCCTTGCCCGCTTTTCGGAACGGGCGGTGCTGAGGTTCATGAAATTGATACAGGCCAGTATCAGCACAAATAGCCCGATCCAGGCAAAGAGCCAGACGTATTCGATGCGCCCGCCGCTCTGGACCCCGTTCTCGAATTGTCCGCGCAGGTACCAGTCGGTCATGGGCAGCAGCATGAGTTGCGGGTTGAAGGTGCGC
>CAXQQM010000056.1:0-17848 GCA_964226055.1 Robiginitalea sp.
AGTGAAAACGCCGGTTGGTGCGCTCCGGCCCGCCTTCCCCGGCGAACATCCGCGTGGGGTCCTCCCCTTTCCGCTTGAAAGGGTACAGGCCGGCCGTATAGGGATAGCGCCCCGGGACGTTTTCCCGGAGTTGCCACTGCAATACATCCCCCCAACCCCGATAAGCCGGCAGAACAACTTTGGGAATCTGCAGGTGGGAGAGCGATTCGGTATGGGTTTCCATAATGAGTTCCCTGCCGCGGACCTTAAAACGGTATTCGGGTTCCTGGTAACGCTGTTTGAGCGTATGCCATCCGAGGAGCAGGTCCCAGTTATGCGGGTCCAGGTCTTTGCGGAGATTTTCAAAAGCTTCTGCAAGCGTGTCGAGGGCTTCTTTGCAGGAAGCCGGGATGTCGGCGGTCTCTGCCACCTTCTCCAACTCCCCGGCCTGTAATCCATCCTTCCCCAGCAGGGGCATGTCCCCGTCGGTGCCTGCAACGCCCGCCAGGGTACACATTGCCCGGTACAGGCCGTAGAGCTCGTCAGCAACCCGCGCCTGCTGCTGCGCCTGGTTTTCATAGGCCCGGTTGGCCTCGGCGATTTCCGAGAGGTAGCGGGTACGGGCGGGCGGGATGATATAGATTTTCTCCGGTTCTTCCTGCTCGGGGGAGTGCGACCCGGCGGCCCAGCCCGCACCTGCCTCCCCGAGCTGCTGCATGACCGCTGCGTAAAGGCGGTTCATCCCCGGGTCGTTGAACTGGGAGGCGATGGTGCCGTAAACGGGCAGGCCGGCATCGCCGGGTTCCCAGATGCCGTGGTTCCGTTTGTACTGTTTCTTCACGTCCCTGAGCGCGTCCTGCGCCCCCCGTTTGTCGAATTTGTTGATGGCTACCAGGTCGGCAAAATCGAGCATGTCGATCTTTTCCAATTGAGTAGCCGCCCCGAATTCAGGGGTCATGACATAGAGGGACACGTCCGAGTGCTCCAGGATCTCGGTATCCGACTGGCCGATGCCCGAGGTTTCGAGGATCACCAGGTCAAAACCTGCTGCCCCGAGTACGGAAACCGCCTCGCCCACATGTTTGGACAGGGCGAGGTTCGACTGTCGGGTTGCCAAAGACCGCATGTAGACATTCGGGTGGTGGATGGCATTCATCCGGATCCGGTCACCGAGGAGGGCACCCCCCGTTTTGCGTTTCGAAGGGTCTACCGAAATAATGCCGACCGTCCGATCCGGATACTCGGACAGGAACCTCCTGACCAATTCGTCCACCAGGCTGCTCTTGCCTGCGCCGCCGGTACCGGTGATCCCGAGTACGGGAACCTGGTTTTGCGCATCCGGCAGTTCCCCCAGCAAGGTGGCATAGGCCTCCGGCCGGTTTTCCGCCAGGCTGATCATCCGGGCAATGACGCGCGCATCCCTGGCAGCCAGTGCCATTTTAAGGGGTTGTTCCCCGGGCATTGGGATTTCGGCCACTGCGTAATCCGAGGAAGCCACCAGGTCGTTGATCATGCCCTGCAGGCCCAGTTCCCGGCCATCGTCCGGGGAGTAAATACGCGTAATCCCGTAATCCATCAATTCCCGGATCTCCTCCGGCAGGATGACGCCCCCGCCCCCGCCGAAAATGCGGATATGGCCCGCACCCTTTTCCCTCAGCAGGTCGTGCATATACCGGAAGTATTCGTTATGTCCGCCCTGGTAGGAGGTCATGGCAATGGCATTGGCATCTTCCTGGATGGCGCAATCCACCACTTCGGCAACGCTCCGATCGTGCCCCAGGTGGATCACCTCCACCCCGGTGGCCTGGATGATCCGTCTCATGATATTGATGGCAGCATCGTGCCCGTCGAACAGGGAGGCCGCCGTGACGATCCGGATTTTGTGAGTCGGCTTATAAGGTTTTGAAGCTTCCATAGAATTACAGCTGGTATTCGATCCTCAATTGCCGAATTGCCAGTGAAAGGCAGGTTCGGTTTCGGATTTTACAAAAATAAGAAGGGAATTCCCAACCCTGTTAATAATCTTTTATTTTTACCCAAATTCCAAAGGCATGATCGCCACCGTCCTCATCCACTGCCCGGACCAGCCGGGCATTATACATTCTGTGACCGGGTTCATCCACAAGCGAGGGGGGAATGTGGTCTACCTGGACCAGCATGTGGAAAAGGAAGACCGGGTCTTCTTTATGAGTCTTCAGGCGGACTTCCACCCGGGTTCCTGGGAAGAGGAGGCTTTCCGCAACGCCTTTGGCACAGGGCCGGCGGCTACTTTTGATATGGAATGGAGCCTCTATTTGGAAGACCGGAGTCAAATGGCCCTGTTTGTCTCCAAATACAACCACTGCCTCTACGACCTGCTCAGCCGGTATGAGGCCGGCGAACTGAACGCCACCATCCCGTTTATCCTGAGTAACCACCCGGATTGCGAACCCATTGCCCGCCAATTCGACATCCCGTATTACTGCGTACCTGTCACCCCGGAAACCCGGGAAAAGGCCGAGGCAAGGCAGTTGGAGCTGCTCCGGGAACATCAGGTAGACTGCATCGTACTGGCGCGCTACATGCAGATAATCGGGCCTGCGCTTATCCGGGCCTACCCGAACCGGATCCTGAATATCCACCATTCCTTCCTCCCCGCTTTTGCCGGGGCCAAACCCTACCACGCCGCCTTCGACAGGGGGGTGAAAATCATCGGCGCAACCAGCCATTACGTAACGGAGGAACTCGATGAAGGCCCCATCATCGCCCAGGACGTGGCGCCCGTTTCCCACATGCATACAGTTTCGGACTTTATCGCCAAAGGGCGGGACCTGGAAAAAATTGTGCTGGCGCGGGCCGTACAGCTCCACCTGCACCGCAAAACACTTGTTTACAATAATAAGACGGTGATCTTTGCCTGATGCCATCGGGAATTCCTGCCCGGACCTGCCCAATAATTCACCACCGGATGCGTTTAACAAGATACCCCCTTACCGGCGGTGTCACCAACAGAGTTCACCATGATAAAAAAAACGCTGCTTTCCCTAATCCTGATTGCATCGGTTTCCTGCGGGGAACTCCAGCAAGTCATCAACCAGATGCCGGAAGGAGGAGGGATCTCCGAGGCAGAAATAGCCCAGGGCCTGCGTCAGGCCCTGAACCAGGGGATTGAAAACCAGGTCACCCGCCTCGCGGAGGAAAACGGGTTTTTCGGGAATGAAGCCGTCCGGATCCTCTTGCCGGAACAACTGCAGAAAGTCGACCGGACCATGCGGAGCATCGGTTTGGGAAACCTGGCGGACGAGGGACTGTTGCTGCTTAACCGGGCAGCGGAAGACGCCGTAGGACGGGCCACGCCCATTTTTGTGGATGCTGTTTCCGGGATTTCCTTTGCGGATGCCAGGGATATCCTCCTGGGGGAAAATGACGCAGCCACCCGCTACCTCGAGGGGCGGACGGCAACCTCCCTGTATAATTCCTTCAACCCGGTGATCCGAGAATCGTTTGAGCGGGTAGGTGCCGACAGGGTTTGGGAACAGCTGATAACCCGCTACAATAGTATCCCCCTGGTAGACCGCGTCAATCCCGACCTGTCGGATTATGTGACACAGGAAGCCCTGGAAGGCGTATTCCTGATGATCGAGCAAGAAGAATCCGAGATACGGTCCAAGATCTCCTCCAGGACCACGGTCCTGATGAAAAGGGTATTTGCCCTGCAGGACGGTTTCGGTTCCGGGAGGTAGCTTTGGTCCAGGATGTAAATGGTTGGCCCGGGTTATACAAGAGCATTGTTCCGGGTTAAACATGATCGGAAGCTTTGCCGCGCCCAGTCCGGAAAAATTTTAACAACCTGTATACTAAATCCTTGGAGGCACCCGTTAGTTTATATAGAGGGAGCGCAATTCTTTAACAGCTTCTTACGATTCCCCCGGGAATGGTAATAAATGACGACAAGTCTTGCGCAACAACATTTTTTGAGTTAGTATTTTTGAGTTAGTTAGTTTAGAAAACCCCGGAGTCACGCAGCTCCGGGGTTTTTTATTCCCCCCTTCCAGGGTGCTGCGCGCTTCGCCTATCCCGATACAAACTGCTCGTACACAGGGGTAAAAGATGATCGGGGGTTACCTCTTTTAATAAAAATTTAAGATTTCGCCTGTTAATAAATACTAACTTCAAAGTGCTAATTCATCAATCAATCAAATGAGGCGAATCGTTTTACTAATCATCCTGGCTGCTTGCGGGTTTTGGGGATATCCTACCGATCCCATCGACTTAAGAGCTTACTCGACACCCGAAACACTTTTCCTTCAACAATCAGACACAACCCTGACAGGGGCAGAACAAGAACGCGTCCTGCGGGAAACCGTGCGATTTTATGAATCGGCCCTTGAGCACAGTGCCGGTGGTGACCGTGCCCGGGCATTGCGACACCTCGCATTCAGCTACGCGCAACTGGAAAATCCCGGCAAGGCTACCGAAAACGTGCGCAAATACCTCCACGCCGAATTTCGCCCCGCCGTCCTGGAAAGCGTGTTTTTTGACCCGGTCCGGGAAAGCCCGGAGTTTCGCGAGGTCCTGGAAACATATACCCCCCAGCTGAGCGCCTGGACATTTATCTACCTCTATGTCGGGCTGATCGGCTTTTATATAGCGGCCATCCTGTTTCTGCACCGGCGGATCGACCGGACGGCGCGTTTCCTGGTTGGCATTTTTGTATGCATCCATTCGGTCTTTATCCTGCACATCTGCCTGGTGATTTCCAACTACCAGTTTGAATTCCCCCACAGCTACCTGATGTCCACCGGATTTTCCTTCCTGTACGGGCCCCTGTTATATATGTATTTTAAAAGGACCACTCAAAATTACGATTTCAGGACCTTCGACCTGTTACACTTGTTGCCCACCGTATTCCTGCTCGTCGTGCTGATACCCATCTACAACCAGTCAGGTGGGGAGAAACTGGAACTGATGCTTGGACGCGTCCTCAACGGGATCAACCCATCCGACTCCGCCAACCTGGTCCTGATCGTAACGGCCAAACTGGGCTCCCTGATGTTTTACGGCTGGCTGATCCGGCGGGAATTCATTCGGAAATTCCGCCAGGAGGCCGAGCCCGGCCTCAAGACCCGCTGGATGCGGAATATCTACCGGATCCACGTGGCCTATATTGTGTGTTATGCCATTTACGGCGCACTGATCATCTACCAGGAAACCCCCGGCGGCCTGCTCTACCACGCCCAGGTCCTGGCCATGTCGCTGATGGTGCTCTATGTGGGGTATTTTGCAAGCCTCCGGCCCCAGGTATTCAGCCTGGGACTCACCCTGGACAAACCGATCTTTGGCAAATACAAGAAATCCGGGCTCACAGAAAGCCTTTCCTGCGAGCTTCGGGATAAACTCCTGGTCCTGTTTGACCGGGATGAAATCTACCGCGAGAACGACCTGAACCTGGAGACCCTGGCTGAACGGATGGAAACCACCCGCCACAATGCCTCCCAGGTGATCAATGAGCACTTCCGGCTGAGTTTCCACGAATTGGTTAACAAATACCGGATCGAACAAGCCAAGCAACTCCTCCGCACCGACTACCAGGGCAACCTGAATATTATCGACATTGCCTATGAGGTAGGCTACAACAACAAGGTCACTTTCAACAAGGCGTTTAAAAAGGACACGCAACTCACGCCCAGCCAGTACCAGGCCCGGCGCCGGGAACTCCAGGTAAAGGAGGCGTAAACTTTCTTCGGCTCCCGTAAACGTTTATAAGGATTACCCCTGTTTATCGCGCTTCCGGGTACTTTGGCCGGAAATGTGTACGTAAGGCTGCCATCCCTGGGAATTTTTTAAGCCTTTACTCGGAACTTTTCGTATTGGGCACATTTTGGATTACGTCAGTCAATTTTCCTCAGGAGGCAGCCGCGCGTACTTCTTAAAAGCGCAACTATGAAATACAAGAACCTATTGTGTTGCCTGGCGGCCTTTCTGACCCTTTTCCAGCTGCAGGCACAAGAGCAAAAAACAATTAGTGGTACCATTACGGACCAGGACGATATCCCCCTCCCGGGGGTCAACATCCTGGTGGACGGCACGGACCGGGGTACCCAATCGGACTTTGACGGGAATTACCAGATCGCCGCCGCAGAAGGCGATGTGCTGGTGTATTCCTACCTGGGTCAGCAGACTGTCCGCCGCACGGTTGGCGCGTCCGATGTTATTGACGTGACCCTGCAGGAGGATGCCCAGGCCCTGGAGGAAGTAGTCGTAATCGGTTACGGAAACCAGGAAGAGCGGAAAATCATCCAGAATGTCGGCATCGTCAAGGAGGAAGCCATCGAGAACCTGCAGGTGACTTCGGCCGACCAGCTGTTGCAGGGGCAATCGGCGGGTACGCAGATCGTCAACTCCTCGGGGGTGCTCGGATCGGCCTCGGTCATCCGCGTGCGGGGGGTCAATTCCATTAACTCGGGGAGCCAGCCGCTCATCGTGATCGACGGGGTACCCATTACAGACACGGAGACCAACACGCTCCAGAGGGGTGGAAATACGGGTGTTAACCCGCTTTCCTACGTAAACCCGAATGACATCGCCTCCCTGACCGTCCTGAAAGATGCCGGGGCAACCTCCATCTACGGGTCGCGGGGTGCAAACGGCGTCATCCTGATTACCACCAAGAAAGGCCGCAAAAACCAGCAGGCAACCGTTACCCTGGACGTCAGCACGCAATACACCCGGGCAACAGACGTCCCGGAAATCCTTTCGGCCGACGAGTTCCGCCGGTTCAAATCGGAGGTGGCCAGCATCCAGCAGGGCACTGAGGTAACACCGGAGGATTTGGGCCTCGGGGCCATCGGGTCCGGGGGCACGGACTGGCTCGGCGGGGTACAGCGGACCGGTATTTCCCAGCGGTACAATTTGGGTATCCGGGGCGGTACGGAAAACACCACCTATTTTATCGGCCTGGATTTCCAGGATGCCGAGGGCTTTATCATCGGGAACGACCAGCAGCGCGCCGGTGCCCGGATCAACCTGGAAACCGAAGTTTCCGAATGGCTGACGGCCGGGATGAACCTCGGGATTACGAACAACCGGCTGAACCGGGTGGGGGTTGAGAACAACACCTTCGCCCCCTTTACCACTGCATTCCTGCAAAGCCCGGTGGTGGAAGCCTTTGACAACGAGGGGAATTTCGCCCAGTCCGGATCCTTTATACCCAATATCTTCGCGATCGTGGCACTGGATACGGATGAGCTGAAAACCTTCCGGACCATCGGGAATTTCTACGCGGAAATCAAACCCTTCAGGAACCTGACCTACCGTGCGGAATTCGGGGTCGACAAACTGGAGCTGGAAGAATTCCTCCGCAGCGCGGAATTCAATACGCCCGGGGGCGTGGCCCAACAGATCAATGTGGCCGAGGACCGCTGGCTCACCAACCAGACGCTGACCTATGCGAACACCTTCGGGGAATCGCACAACCTCACGGCACTGGTAGGCCTCAATTACGAGGAAACCTTAAACACGCGGACGAATGTTTCGGCCACCGGGTTCCTCTCGGATGACCTGCGCAACCTCGGGTCCGGGTCCACCCCCACCGTCCTGAACGGGGACCGCAACCCGAACCGCCTGTACGGGCTTTTCTCACGGGTCTCCTATGACTATGCAGGGAAATACCTCGTGGAAGGTTCCATCCGCCGGGACGGGTCCTCCCGATTCGGGGCGAACAACCGGTACGGATATTTCTGGTCGGCAGCTGCCGGCTGGGTCCTTTCCTCAGAAAACTTTATGGAAGACGCCACCTGGCTCGACTACCTCTCCCTCCGGGCGAGTATCGGTACGGTGGGGAACGACCGGCTGGGCTCCTTCCCATCGCTGGGCCTCTTCAACGCCGGGGCCATCGCCGACTATAACGGGGAGTCCGGGGTTATCCCGAACCAACCCGAAAACCCGGACCTGAAATGGGAGGAGAGCGAGACCATCGACGTCGGTTTTAAATCCGCCCTTTTCGGCGGCCGCCTGAACCTGAATGTCTCCTACTTCAAGAAGACCACCAGCGACCTGCTGCTGAACCAGGTGTTGCCCCCCCAGACCGGGTTTGCCACCATCAGCCGGAATATCGGCGAAATGGAAAACAGCGGGTGGGAATTTGAACTGAGCACAGTCAATGTGCGGACAGAGGATTTTGAATGGCGGACCAACCTGAACCTGGCCACCATCGACAACCAGGTACTCAGGTTGAACGAAGACGCCGCCACCGACCCCCAGGGCCGGAGGATCATCGACGGCCCGATCCAACGCGCCATCGAAGGGGAATCCCTCAACAATTTCTACCTGATCCGCTACGTGGGGGTCAACCCCCAGACCGGGGATGCCGAATGGCTGGACGCCGACGGCAATATCACCACGCCCCCGGGAACGGACGACCGGGTGGTAACAGGCAGCCCGCTGCCGGATTTCTCCGGCGGTATAACCAATACCTTCCGGTTCTTTGACTTTGACCTGTCGGTCCTGATGAATTATTCCTACGGGAACGACATCGTCATCGATGGCCTGCGGTTCGCGGATGGGAACGACGCCATCGGGGGGATTGTGAACATCCGGCGGCAAAACCTGAATTTCTGGCGGGAACCCGGCGACAACGCCTACCTGCCGAGCCCGACAAGCCCGACGTTTAACCTGTTCAACCAGCGGTCGTCCCAGCAGCAGCTGGACGGCTCCTACCTGCGGCTCAAGAACATCACCCTGGGGTACAACCTGCCGCAACGTGCGCTCGACCAGATCGGGAATATCTTCAGCGGGGTCCGGTTCTATTTCACGGGTACCAACCTGTTCACCATCAAGGGAGACGAACTCGAAGGGATTGACCCGGAGGTGACGGACGATATCGACCCGCTTTTCCAGGGAGAATCCTTCTTTACAGCGCCACAGTCCAAATCCTATTTGTTCGGCGCAAGACTTCAATTCTAAAAAAACATACTATGAAATCTATCAAGATACTCGCATTACTACTCGGAATCGGCCTGATCTTCAGTTGTGAAGACCGGCTGGATGTGGTGCCTGAGGACCAGGTAGCCTCCAATACCGTTTTCAACAGCCTGGCCACCATCAATGGGGCGGTTGTCGGAATCTACAGTAAAAACCAGAGTGGGGACCTTAACGGGATGGCCCAGTTGATGGGGGATTTTATGGCAGACGACGTCAACTTCGTCGGAAGTTTCCCCTCTTTACAGGAAATCGATGAGTTTCAGACCCTGGCCACCAACACCTCCATCGACAATATCTGGCTGGACGGGTACGAGCTGATCGGTGCCGCCAATAACGTGATTGAAAACTTGCCGCCCGTAACGGATATTACCGGGCTTGACGAGGCCACAAAAGCGCAGTTTGTGGCTGAAGCCAAATTCCTGCGGGCGGTAACCTATCTGAAACTTGTGAACCTGTTTGCCCAACCTTATCAGGTAGCACAGGGAAGCAACCTGGGGGTCCCCCTGGTACTCCAGCCGTTCGAAGGCGGGGATATTTCAGCCTTCCAGCAGGAGCGTTCCTCGGTAAACGAGGTGCACGCCCAGGTGGAGCAGGACCTGCTCGAGGCCATCCCGGACCTCCCCGCAGAAAACGGGGTTCGGGCGGAGTCCGGAGCGGCCATGGCGCTGCTGGCACGGCTGTACCTCTACCGGGAACAATGGTCCCAGGCGGCCGACATGGCCAACCAGGTGATCGGCTCGGGCAACTACGCCCTGGCCGGGTCCTATGACTTTTACGACGACAACCCGGGATCGTCCGAGCATATTTTTGTGGTGGTGAACACCCCGACGGACGGGCCACAGGAAGCGGCCGGATCGGACGAGGTGTATGTGAACTTCTACAACCCGGCTCCCGGCGGGCGGGGTGATGCACCATTCAGCCAGGATTTGCTGGACGCCTTTGCAGCGGAGCCCGGTGACCTCCGGTTTACCACCCTGTCGCAGGCGGCTTCCGATGCCGGGGGCAATGACACCTTTTTTACACTTAAATATCCGGACGTGGTCAACAACGCCTCGGACGGCATGGTCCTCCGCATCACGGAGATGTACCTGATCCGGGCCGAAGCCAACCTGCGGGGCGGGACCACCATCGGCGCCACCCCCCTGGCGGACATCAACCTGTTGCGCGACCGGGCAGGCCTCGGGCCGCTGGGGACCGTAGACCTGGACGCCATCCTGAATGAGCGGCGGAAGGAACTGTGCTTTGAAGGGCACCGTCGGATGGATCTGTTGCGCAATAACCGGAATCTGCGTCCCGGGGGAGGTCCCGAGTCCGAGCCCGGGGCAAATAAGGTGATTTTCCCGATTGTTGAGGATGAAACCACAAACAATCCGAATATCACCCAAAACCCAGGTAATTTCTGATTCTGGTTATTCCAACGCGGTTGTCCTTTGCGTCAACCGGGAAATCCGCGCTCTTTTGCGCGGATTTCTTTTATCCGGGCCATTGTAAACCCGGCGTAAAAAAAGGTCGGATGGGTAAAGGTTTATAAGTATTACCCGGAAACAGGCAGATCCGGGCTTTATTTGACGTAGTTAAAAACATATAAAGCCTGGCGGCTCCGAGGTCCATACTCCCTAAAAACATTTCTGTCTCATTTTTTAGTGTAGTATTTGAATTAGCTATCTGACACTCGGGGCCGCCTTTTATTATTGGAACAGCCCCCCTCAAACTGCAGCCTCCCTTAAACTGCAGCCCCGCTTATTCTGCACGACTGTAAATCCCGTCAAAAAGTGTCTGTACAACTTCCCCATCTTCCAGCACCTCCCAGTGCTGCCGGACCGTACCGTCTTCCCGGGGCGTCCAGGTAATCCGGTTGACCCGGTCTTTGCCGGAAGGGAGCCGGACGGGGTCGGAAGCCAGCACCATGGCGCCATCCTGAGGCCCGCCGCGCAGCTTGAGTACATACCCGGAATTATCGACCCAGAGCTGTTCCCAAACCTCATCCCCGGAATGGTAGTAATTCAGGCTGGTCCCGGTTGTGCCGCTCCCTGCTGTTTCCCAGCGCTCCTGCAATACGCAGCCCCCCTGGATCCGTTCAATCCGGTTGGTCCCCAAAACGGATCCGTCCGGGCCGGTTACCTCCCACTCCCCGATCCAGAAGTCGAAGGCGCGGTGCATCTCAGTGCAACAATTGCAGGGCGGGGATAACGCGTTCTCCTGTCCACTTGCGGGAACAAGGGTCAACAGCGCCAAGAGAATAAATCCAACAGTTCGTCTAGCTCGTCTCATATGTCGCGTTTTCCTTAAAGATACACAACCCCGCCAAGCCTTCGGTGAACCCCGGCCGGCATTACCCTGGCTAGGCAAGGGGCCGCCAAAAAGGCCGGATCAGCCCCCGGTTTGTCAATTAATCGATAGGAGAACGTTAAAAAATAGACAAATGACCTGATTAATAGTTAAATACCTCCTAAGCCCGAAATCCGAAAACGGGATTTCACCGTATATTTGAAAGAAACTGATGGCTATGGAAAATCAATATTGCAGAGTAGGTGCAATCACCCCGTTGGCAGAAGACCACCAGGGCATCCACATGTTGGAATACCAGTACAATAATTTTGTCCGTAAGGCGGCCGAAGCGGCCCAGTCGGATGCGAACCTCCGGGAATTCTTTGAACTGAAAGCGAAGAAGATCCAGCGGATGCTGCAGAGCCTTATCTGAGCACCGGATTACGTCAAATGGCAATCCGCAGGGGTCAGGCCCCGGTGAGGATTTTTGCCATCTGCCCCCTAATGGACGCAGCCTGCTCCGCAGCGCGCTCCGCAAAATCCGGACCGTTCCCCGCATAGATAATCCCCCTGGAGGAATTCACCAGCAGTCCCACCTGCCCGTTCATCCCATATTTGCAGACTTCTTCAAGGCTCCCGCCCTGGGCCCCCACTCCTGGTATCAACAGGAAATGGTCCGGCACCCGGCTGCGGATGGCTGCCAGGTACTCGGCCTTGGTAGCGCCCACCACAAACATCAGGCGTTCGGACCCCTCATAGTCAAGGCTGGTCGATAACACTTTTTCGTACAGGGCTTCGCCCCCGTTGGTACCCGTCTGGAAGTCAAAGGCCCCCGGGTTGGAGGTTAGGGCCAGCAAAATCACAAATTTATCCTCGAAGGCCAGGAAGGGCTCTACCGAATCCCGGCCCATATACGGGGCCACCGTCAGGGCGTCAAAATCCATTTCTTCGTAAAACGCCTTCGCATACCGCGTGGAGGTATTCCCGATATCCCCGCGCTTGGCATCCGCAATCGTAAAATGCTCCGGGCAGGTGGCATTCAGGTATGCGATGGTCCGCTCCAGGGACTGCCATCCACGAGCCCCGTAGGCCTCGTAAAATGCCGTATTCGGCTTATAGGCCACGCAGTAGTCCCGGGTGGCGTCGATAATCGCTTTGTTGAAGGCAAAGATCGGGTCGTCTTCTGAGAGGAGGTGCCGCGGGATCTTGTCCAAATCGGTGTCCAGGCCCACGCAGAGGAAAGACTGTTTCTCCCGGATGTGGCTGGTTAGCTGTTCTGTGTTCATCGTTGGATTTTGGTCGATTGGTCTGAGGTCATTTCCGGGCTGCGTCGGACTTCTCCGCAAGCTTGTCCGTTTTACAGGATTTCGGAGGCCTCCCGGAGCTTTTCGGTATTCTCCACCAGCATGAGCTCGTCGAGAATCTTCTGGATGTCCCCGTTGATAATGTTCTGGAGATCGTAGAGCGTGAGCCCGATCCGGTGGTCCGTGACGCGCCCCTGGGGATAATTATAGGTGCGGATCTTTGCCGACCGGTCCCCGCTGCTCACCTGGGAATTCCGTTTGGCGGCATCCTCCTCCTGTTTCTTGGCCAGCTCCATGTCGTACAGCCTGGAGCGCAACACCTTAAAAGCCTTGTCCTTATTCTTGTGCTGGGATTTCTCGTCCTGGCACTGGGCCACGATCCCCGTGGGCACGTGTGTCAGCCGGACGGCGGAATACGTGGTGTTTACGGATTGCCCCCCGGGTCCGGAGGAGCAGAAGTAATCGATGCGGACGTCCTTGGGATCGATCTGGACGTCAAAATCCTCGGCTTCGGGCAGGACCATTACCGTAGCCGCACTCGTGTGCACCCGGCCCTGGGTCTCCGTCTGGGGAACGCGCTGTACCCTGTGGACGCCGGCTTCGAATTTCAGCGTTCCGTATACATCCTCCCCGCTCACCTCAAAATGGATTTCCTTGAAACCGCCACTGGTCCCTTCGCTCAGGTCGATTACGTTGGTTTTCCAACCCCTGGACTCACAGTACTTCGTATACATGCGGAAGAGGTCCCCGGCAAAAATGCTCGCCTCGTCCCCACCGGTTCCGGCGCGAATTTCCATGACGACGTCCTTGGCATCCTCGGGGTCTTTGGGGATCAGCTTCATCTTGATGGCTTCCTCCAACGGGGGTATCGCATCCCGGGCCTCCTCGAGCTGGAGCTTGGCCATCTCGGCCATTTCCGGGTCGCTTCCGTCAGAGAGGATCTCCTCGGCTTCCGAGATACGGTTCTGCAATTGGATATACTTCTCACGCATGTCGACGATCTCCTTCAGGTCCTTGTATTCCTTGTTCAACTGGATATACCGCTTCTGGTCGGCGATAATATCCGGTTGGATGATCAGGTCGGAGACCTCGTCAAAGCGTTGTTTTACGATGTTCAGTTTATCGAGCATGGGCTGTTGGGATTCCCTGCGAAGTTACGATTTTTAGGGAGATTTTCGGGGGGATCTGCAGTGCCCTCCCCGCCCCCGGCCAGGCTACTCGCGGCTCAGCGAGAGGCCACTGGTCCAGTACATGATCCCCGCATCATCCACGATGACTGCATCGGTATCCCCCAGGTATTCTATCAGACGGATTCCTTTTTCCGGCCCCAGGACACAAAGTGCGTGGGCGAGCGCACTGCTGAGTTCGGCATTTCTCGCAAGTACCGTGGCCTGCTTTACCCCTTCTGCCGGGAAGCCCGTAAAGGGGTCCATGATGTACCCGTATGTGCGATCGCCGCTCTGCACCAACTGGGCATCCGTACGGACGATGGATACGGAGGATTCAATCAGCGGTACCCACTTGAGGATTTGCCCGATGTTGATCGGGTCCGAGATCCCGAGCAACCACTTCTCCCCGGAACCCCGGGTACCCCATGCCGACAGGTCTCCTCCTGCCTGGATGGTGCCGCCGGGTACCTGTTTGTCGAGCATCCGGTCTTTGGCGCGGTCTACGGCATACCCCCTGCCAATGGCATCCAGGTTGATTTTCATTCCTTTTTCCGGCAGGTAGGCTGTCCGGTTTTCGGCATCCAGTTCGAGATGCCGATATCCCAAGAGCGGCAAAACCACCGCAACATCTTCGGCGTCCGGGATTTGCGCCATGGTTCCGTCAAAACGCCAGAGGGTATCCAGGGCGGCATAGGTGATATCAAAGGCACCCGAAGTCAATTCGGAAATCTGCACAGCCCGCTCCAGCAAACTGAAGAGTTCCCGGCTCACGCTAACAGGCCGGATACCGGCATTCGCATTGATCGCATAGGTTTCGGACTCCGGGTCCCGGCTGGACACCCAGCCCGCTACCTGCCGCATTTCCGAAAGCGCCTCCTCGATACGGATAAACCCGATTTCCTCGTTTTCAGCCGCAACCGTCACGGTGACCTCCGACCCCAAAAGGCGCTGCGTCCTGCGGACGGTCACCAATGGGTCCTGTTGCCCCCATACCCCCGGGAAGGCGAATAAAAAGAGCAACAAGGCGGCTGATCTCACATATCTCGGTTTAAACGGTTCATGGGCTGGATGGCCCGCTGGAAGTCCGGGGTCCGTCAATCGCCCGGTTACAGGGTTGCCAGGTGGGCCAAGGGGATGTTTACCCCGGCGCCGACCTGTCTGGCCGGGCTATTCAAAGACCCGCAACGAGTCCCCGTCAAGCTCAGTCTGGAAAATCTTCAACGGGTTATTGGTAACGCCGTTCAGGGGCGTACCGTCCTGGGCAAATTGCGAACCGTGGGTTGCACACTGGAAAATACCGCCCTGGCTTTCGACAAAGCGGACCTCGGGGGTCTGCTGGTGGCTGCAAACCTGGCTGGCGGCGACAAAGGCTCCGGCAAGGTTCCGGGCAATCACCACATAGTTACGTATGATGAAATCGCCGTTGCCCGCTAGCGCATCCCCGTCCGGGCCGCTCAGGTCGATGGTGAAATCCACCCCGGTGGGTACCGGTTCGGTTTCCAGTCCGGGCCCCTTGGTACATCCATGTACGCAGGGAAATGCCACGGCAAAGGCGGCACCGGCCCCCAGGGTCCTTAAAAACTCTTTTCTTTCCATGTAAATTTCAATTAGGCAATCCCCTTCTACCAGAACGGTTATATCAGAAAATTCGTATGCCTAATATTCGAAGTGTCCCTTATCGCTTCGGATGGTGAGTTTCGGGCGGTCGTGTTCTTCCACGCGGCCGATGACACGGCCTTCGATCCCAAAGGTCGAGGCGATATCGATCAGGTCCTGTGCCAGGGTTTCCGGCACGTAGAATTCCAGGCGGTGGCCACAGTTGAATACCTGGTACATTTCCTGCCACCCGGTGCCGGATTCCCGCTGGATGAGTTCAAACAAGGGGGGTACCGGGAAAAGGTTGTCTTTAACCACGTGCAGCCCGTCGATAAAATGGAGGATTTTGGTCTGGGCACCGCCACTGCAATGCACCATCCCGTGGAGTTCCTCCGGTCCGTATTTCTCCAGGATTTTCGCAACCACGGGCGCATAGGTTCGGGTGGGTGAAAGCACGAGTTTCCCGGCGTCCAGGGGCACCCCTTCCACCGGGTCCTGGAGCCCCACACTGCCACTGTACACGAGGTCTTCGGGCACTTCGGGGTCAAAGCTCTCAGGGAATTCCCCGGCGAGGTCGCGGCGGAATACGTCGTGGCGGGCCGAAGTCAGCCCATTGCTGCCCATCCCGCCGTTATAGGCTTTTTCGTAGGTAGCCTGCCCAAAAGAGGCCAGGCCGACAATCACATCCCCCGGGCGGATCCGGGCATTGTCGATGATCCGGTCGCGGCGAACGCGGGCAGTCACCGTGGAATCCACGATGATCGTCCGGACCAAATCGCCCACATCGGCGGTTTCACCCCCCGTGCTGTGGATGTGCACCCCCCATTCCCGGAGGTCGTCAATCAGTTCCTCAGTCCCCTGGATGATCGCGGCTATGACTTCCCCGGGGATCTTGTTGGCATTTCGGCCTATGGTGGAACTCAACAGGATGGAATCCGTGATCCCCACGCATAGCAGGTCGTCCAGGTTCATCACCAGGGCGTCCTGGGCAATCCCTTTCCAGACGGAAAGGTCCCCGGTGCGCTTCCAGTACATGTACGCCAGGGAGGATTTTGTACCGGCCCCGTCGGCATGCATGACGATACAGTACTCCGGGTCGCCCCCGAGGTAGTCCGGCACAACCTTGCAGAAGGCCTTGGGGAACAACCCTTTGTCCACATTGGCAATGGCTTTGTGGACGTCGTCCTTGGTAGCTGATACCCCGCGCTGGCTGTAGCGCTCCGATGCATTCGACCCCATGTGTTGGCGTTTGGTTCTCAATTCGGTTTGCGGCAAAAATACGAGATTACTGCAGAACCCGGCCCTTCGTCAGCCCGGAATACCCGGCGCACTTATTTGATGAACAACAGGTCCCGGTACTTGGCCAGAGGCCACTCGGTATCGGAAACCATCCGCTCCAACCGGTCGGCGTGGTAGCGGATCTGTTCAAAGTACGGCAGGACGGACTCGCAATAGGCCGAAGACTTCTTTTCGATATCCTGCATCCCATTGGCCCGCTTACGGGCTTCGTTCATCCCGTCCGTCTTTTTCCGAATGGCCTGCAGGTGTTCCGCCAGGTGTTCCAGGATCCCCAGCTGGGCCTCCGCCATCGTCTTGTGGGCGGCCCCGTAAACATCCTTGAGCCCGGCGATGTTCCGGAGCAGGCTGTTCTGGTAGGCCACGGTGGCCGGGATCACCTTGTTGTACACCAGTTCGCTGAGCACCCGCCCCTCGATCTGGGTCTGCAGGATGTAAGTTTCGAGTTCCACTTCCTTCCGCGCCCGGACCTCCTTTTCGGTGAGTACCCCCATGGCCTGGAAAAGCTCCAGGGAATCCGGGGCCGTCAGCACCTGCAGGGCCTCCGGGGTGTTGCGGTTGTTGCTGAGTTTGCGCCGCTCCGCCTCCTTCTGCCACTGCTCGCTGTATCCGTCCCCGTCAAACCGGATCCGTTTGCTGCCCTTGATGTACTCCCGCAGCACATTGAAGATAGCCTCGTCCTTTTTCAGTTTCTTTTTGGCGATCAGTTTGTCCACTTCGGATTTGAACTCCCGGAGTTGGTGGGCGACGATCGTATTGAGCACGGTCATCGGCTTGGCGCAATTCGTCTTGGCCCCTACCCCGCGCATCTCGAATTTATTCCCGGTAAAGGCAAAGGGGGACGTGCGGTTGCGGTCCGTGTTGTCGAGCAGGATTTCGGGGATTTTCCCTACCACATTGAGCTTGAGTTCTGTTTTCTCTTCAGGGGACAATTTCCCCTTGGAAACACCTTCGAGTTCGTCCAGTACGTCGGTGAGCTGCTTCCCCACGAATATCGACATGATGGCCGGGGGGGCTTCGTTGGCCCCTAGCCGGTGATCGTTGCTGGCCGAGGCGATGGAGGCGCGCAACAGCTCCTCATACCGGTCTACCGCCTTGATCGTATTGACGAAGAAGGTGAGGAATTGCAGGTTTTTCATCGGGGTGGAACCCGGGCTCAATAAGTTGGTCCCCGTATCGGTGCTCAATGACCAGTTGTTGTGTTTTCCCGAACCGTTGATACCCGCGAATGGCTTTTCGTGAAACAGCACGCGCAGGCCGTGGCGCACGGCCACC